>CAZYWR010001393.1:0-2765 GCA_964651185.1 uncultured Polyangiales bacterium | reverse complement strand
GGACGCGCTCGTTCATCCATGTGCGCGAGCCACCGGTGGGCAGCAGTTAAACTTGCGCCGGGCGCATCACCACGCTGGGAGCAAGTCCGGTTTTCTGGCAATGTTGCACCATCGAGCGGCCCGATTTGAGTCGGCGGCTCGGCGAGGTCGTGATTCGCATGAGCTCCCCCCTTGCTCCGCCGCGCGTCGTCGGCAGGTACGCGGTGTTCGACGCGATCGCGTCGGGAGGAATGGCCTCCGTCCACCTCGGACGCTTGCTCGGGCCAGCCGGCTTTTCGCGCACGGTCGCGATCAAGCGCCTGCACGAAAACTTCGCGAGTGACCCCGAGTTCGTCGCGATGTTCCTCGACGAGGCGCGGATCGTCGCGCGCATCCGGCATCCCAACGTCGTGCCCACGATGGACGTGGTCGCCCTCGAACAGGAGCTCTTGCTGGTGATGGAGTACGTGCCCGGCGAGACGCTCGCGCTGTTGCTGCAGCGCGCGCGGCAACAGGCGAAAGCGCCGCCCCTCCGCGTGGCCGTGGACGTCGCCATCGGCGTGCTGCACGGGCTGCACGCGGCGCACGAGGCCACCGACGAAAGAGGCGGGCCGCTCGAGATCGTCCACCGCGACATCTCGCCGCACAACATCTTGGTCGGCACAGACGGCGTGGCGCGCGTGCTCGACTTCGGGATCGCCAAGGCGGCCGGTCGCATGCAGCACACGCGCGCGGGGCAGGTGAAGGGCAAGTTGCGCTACATGGCGCCCGAGCAGCTCTACGGCGACGATATCGATCGCACAGCCGATATCTACGCGGCCTCGATCGTGCTGTGGGAGGCGCTCACCGGCGAGCGCTACATCGCCGGCGACAGCGAGGGCGTGATCCTGCGGCGCGTGCTCGAGGCGTGGCCAGAGCCACCGAGCCGCCTGCGACCCGAGATCCCGCCGGCCCTGGATGCCGCGCTCTTACGCGGCTTGCAGCGCGATCCCAAGGATCGCTATCCCACGGCACAAGACATGGCGCGCGCGCTGGAAGCGGCCGTCGAGCCGGTGCCGCGGAGCGCCGTCAGCGCGTGGGTCACGGAGAATGCCGGCCGCGAGCTCCAGCGTCGCCACGCGCGCGTGGCAGAAGTGGAGAGCGACGCCACGCCGCATCCAGACGCGCTCGAGACGTATCGCGGACCGAGCACCGGCGGATACCTCGCTCGCTCTGGTGAGCACGGTTGGACGTCGGCCGGTTCGCGCGCCGCGCGCCTCGGTTCGAAACTGGTCTCGTTCGCGCGGCGCAGACGCGTCGCGCTGCTCGCCGGCGCGCTGTCGGCGCTGCTCGCGTGCGGCGCGTGGCTGTCGCTGCGCTCGCCCGCGCCGACCCGGATTCAACCCGCGCGGTTGGCGGCACCTGCTCCGGCGCCCGCGGCCGCGAAGCCGCTGATCGTGCCGCCGCTCAGCATCTCGCCGAGTACGCCGGCGCCTCCCCAAGCGAGTTCGCGCCGGAGCGCGGCGACGAAGGCGCTCGCCGCCAAACCGCGCCGCCGCCGAGCCCCTGCGCGCTCGCTCGATCGCCTCTATCGTCGGGACTAAGCGTGCAGGCTTCACGCGTGCGACATTTGCCCGTCGCGCTGGCGTTGTGCGCGCTCGCGATGCCGGCCCGAGCGAAGCCGAGCTCCGACGCGGAGGCGCTTTTCGAGTCCGGATTGCGCGAGATGCGCGCCGGCAACTACGCGTTGGGCTGCCCGCGCCTGGCAGAAAGCTACCAGCTCGAGCCGCTCGCCGGAGCGCTCTTCACGCTGGCAGAGGCCGCCTGACGCGCCTCTGCCTCGCCGTCTCGCCGCGACGGGGCGTTCGTCCGTCGCGATGCTTACACAGACATGCCGCCGAGCTCCTTGCGTTCGGCGAGCGGCCCGCATGCGGCCTCACGGATGGCGCGGAAGTCGGCGAGCTTGCCGTCGAGGGCAGCTGCCGCCGCACTCAGGACGCCGTTCGCTGTCTCGACCGGCGGCATGTACACGTAGTTGGCCCCCGCATCATAGAGCGCTTCGCAGCGATCCGCGCGCGACGCGCAAGCAAAGATGGTGACGTTCGGCGCGAGCGAGCGCACGGCCTTGACGATCGCCTCGTTCGAGGTGCGTTTGAGCAGCTCATCCGGCACGGTCGAGATCACGAGCTCCGCGGCCTCCACGTGGGCGTGGCGCAAGGTCTCGCGGTCGCCCGCGTCGCCGTACACCACGCGCGCGCCGAGCTCGCGGATGTCATCGTGGGTCTGCACGTTGATGTCGACCACCAGCACGTCTGGCAGCCACTCGGGATGCTGACGGCCGATGTCCTGCAGCAGCGCATACCCCACACGATGAAAGCCCAGCACCACGATGCGCGGCCGCACCAAGTGCCCGATCCCATCCGTGGCGCGCTCGGGCATGCGGAAGCCCAGCCGATCGAGCACGGGTGCGACGCGCGCTGGCAGCACGCGCGACGCCGCGATCAGCATCGGCGTGAGCAGCGCGGTGATCACGAAGGCGAAGATGATGACGCTGACCAGCGCCCCGTCGACGTGCCCCGCCTTCTCGCCGAGATAGACGATCACCAGACAGAACTCCGAGATCTGTCCGAGCTTGATGCTGGCGTCGAGGGCGTTGTTGCGGTCGAGCCCGGTGAAGTAGAGGAGCGGAAAGAACACCACCAAGCGCAGGAGCAAGGCCACCACGGAGAGCACGAGCGCGAGCGCGAGCACGTGGAGCCCCGAGGGCACCGGGATGCTCATGCCGAGCGCCACGAAGAACAGCGTGA
>CAZYWR010001392.1:0-9497 GCA_964651185.1 uncultured Polyangiales bacterium | reverse complement strand
CGTCGCGGCCCCAATGTCCACGAGCGATCCCGGCGGCGTCGAACGCCGTCTTGGGAGCCCTTCGGATCTTGCGGGCAATTCGCGCCCGGCGCGCGCGACGGAGCGCCGGGCCTAGCGCCTGGGCGTATCCTCTCACCAAGGAGCGCACCCCTTTGCGTGCGCCCGCGGGGTCATGCACGAGCTGCTTCGCTGGCTGATGCAGGCCGCGGTCGGTTGGTACGAAGACAAGGCCATGCGGCTGTCGTCCTCGCTGGCGTACTACGCGTTGCTCTCGCTCGCCCCGACGATCGAGCTCGCGCTGTCGATCGCCGGGCTGGCGCTGGGCGGAGCGCCCGTGCACAAGCGAATGGCCGAGCAGGTCGCGAGTGTTTTTGGCGCCGAAGCGGCGTCCGCGGTCGAAGCGATCGTCCTTTACGCCCAAGAAGCCGACGAGAGCTGGTGGGGGTCGCTGCTGGCCCTGGCCGTACTGTTGTTTGGTGCCTCATCGGCGTGGAGCGAGCTGCAAGACGCGATGAATGCCATCTGGCACGTCGAACCCAAGCCGGGACGCCGCATCTTCGGCGCGCTGCGCGGTCGCCTGCTGGCGTTCGCGATGGTCTTTGGCGCGAGCTCGTTGCTGCTCGTCTCGCTCGCTTTCGCCGCGGCGCTGGCCAGCTTCGAGCAACGCCTGCGCGCGCTCCCCGGGGGCGCGCGCCTTTGGCAACTCTTCACGTTCGCTTTTTCGGTCTCGGCCGCGGCTTTCCTGTTCGCGCTGTGCTTTCGCATCGTTCCCGACGTGAAGCTGCGCTTCCGCGACGTCTGGTCAGGCGCAGTCATCTCGGCGCTGCTGTTCGCCCTGGGCGAGCTCGCGCTCGGGTTCTACATCGCGAACTTTCATGCCTCGCACCACGGCGCGGCCGGTGCGGTCATCGTCATACTCATCTGGGTGTACTACTCTGCGCAGATCCTGTTCTACGGCGCCGAACTGACGAAGGCGCGGGCGCTCCGTCGCGGCACGCTCATCTGTCCCTCTGAGCACGCTGTATACACGTCTCGTCTGGCTGCAGGTAGCGGGGCCTCGCAAGGAGCGTCTAGGCAGTGAACATGCGGACCAGCCAAAACAGCAGGCACCAAACGAATCCGACCGCGGCCGCATAGCCGGCCCAGCGCCGGATGGCGCGATCCAGCGGCGAAGACGGGCCCAGCTGCTCGATACTGTCCGCAAGGATCTCGAGTGCGCCAATCCGTACATGGAGGCGCAGCGAGAGCGGGGCGCGCTGCGCTAGGAACAGAGCGCGCTCGCCCAGGCGTAGCGCGTCGTCGGCGCTCCGGGTCGCCGACCTTACGCTGGCCAGCAGTCCACGGGTCACGGCGTCGCTCGCCGCCTCTCCATAGAGCCGCGAAAAGTCCGCGAGCCGAACGGATTCCACGTGGACCTGGCCGGCGTTATCGCTCTGCCAAGTGCGGATCCGTTCTTCGAGCTGACGTTGCTGGTCCGGTCTCAACACCTTGTCCACGATACGTCTCAGCTCGGGCTCCGACGCGTCGAAGGCGGCGCGCAGCTGGCGTCCAAAGTCCCCAAGGACGTTCGGGATCCAATGGCGCTCCAGCACGTCACGACACAAGGTGACGAAGACGATCATGTCGAGCAGGTTGACCTCGGGCACGCGCCCGGTGGCGATCTCGAACGCGGCCGTCTCGTAGTGCAGCGCCCGATGCAGCGCGAGCGCGGTCCAACGGGGATTGCGCGCGTCGGCGAGCTGCTCGGCCGCCTGCTCGATGCGCTCCGACAAGGCGGCCGCGAACCGCTGCAGATCCTGCTGAAGCTCGACCTCCGTGGCTCCGCTCAGTTGCATCTCCATGCTGGAACCTCGATCAGGCTAGCTGCGTCCATCTACGCCCTCTGCGTCCATCTGCCTCGTCCAGCAGCCGCTGTGCCAAGCGCGTTGGCGCGGCTTCCAGGAGCGGCTAGCGCGGCCGCCGGCTACGAGCTCCTCCATCGCATCGACAAATACCGAAAGCCCGATGGGTACAGTGCCATGCTGGACATACCCGCCGAGTACTACGTCGACTGTATTCTTGTCGTCTTCCGCGGCACTTACTCGCGCGTGGTCTGCGGCGTGTCTCGGGTGAGCGCGCGCTGCCGCCGCTTTCGATGCCGCACCTGGCGACTACCCAGATGCTAGGCGCGCCGCCGTGACGTGCGCGCCAGATAAAGGCGCAATGAGGTTCGTGCTGGATGGGCCGACCATGCACTGGGTCGTCGTAGGACCGTCCCGGTGCATCGACGCTTCATGCTGCGCGGCACCATGGAGGGTCTATGTTCGACCAAGTGCTAGAAAGCTTTCACAAGGCTTCGGAGTCTACACTGCAGACGCAGCAGGATCTGTTCAAGCAATGGATGCAGCAATGGCATTCTGTGCCGTTGAACGCGACCGGCACCTCGGCCGAACACGCGGCCGCGTTTCAAAAGCGCTATGCGGAGCTCGTCGTCGAGGTGCTCGAAAAGCACAGAGAGCTGCTCGACTCTATGTACCGATCGGGCATTCGCGTGATGGAGCAGACCTTTCACATCTCCGACGCCAAGTCTCCCGATGACTATCGTCGCTTGGTCGGCGAACTTTGGAACGGGCTATCCGAGAGCGTTCGTGAGCAATCGGAGCTACAGTTTCGCGAGCTCCAGCATGCCTCGGAGAAGTGGTTCGCGATGGCGAAGTCTGGGGAGGAGAAGTCCGGACAGGAATCAACCTGAGGCAAAAGAGCCCGGCCTCTTGCCCCCAAGCGGGCTTACCGACCAACCACGGAAAAGGAGAGGTGTGCCATGGCGATCGCATTTCCGGAGTCCAACGGGCTGTTCGGGCCTTCCGCCGTAGGCGAGCTTCCGAGCTTCAGTTTGCTCGGGAAGAGCGCGTTCGTGACCGGCGGGTCTCGCGGCATCGGACGCGCCTGCGCGCTCACGCTAGCCGCCGCGGGCGCCGACGTCGCGATCGGCTCGACCCAAGCTGGCGCGAGCGTCGCGGAGGAGGTGTGCCGCGAAGTGCGCGCGCTTGGACGGCGGGCGCAGGCCTATCCCTTTGATGTCGGACGCCGCGATGAAGTGAGGGCGACGTGCGCGCAGATAACCGGCGATTTTGCCGGGGTCGATGTGCTCGTCAACAACGCGGGGATCACCCGTGACCGCTTGTTCCGCAAGATGGATCGTGGCGCGTGGGACGACGTCATCAACACGAACTTGAACAGCGTGTTCGAGGTGACGAGTCAACTGATCGACGCGATGGCCGCGCGCGGTTGGGGGCGGGTCATCAACGTCTCGAGCATCGTGGGACGGGTCGGCAATCTAGGCCAGGCGAACTACGCAGCAGCGAAAGCTGGGCTGATAGGGATGACGAAGACGCTGGCCCGCGAGTACGCGAGCAGGCGCGTCACCGTCAATGCGATCGCGCCAGGGTTCATCAAGACGCGCATGCTGGACGACGTCTCGGAGAAGGTCCTCAAGTCGGTGCTCGAGCTCACGCCCGTAGGACGCCTGGGGGATCCGATGGAGATCGGAGCGAGTGTCCTCTATCTCGCGTCCCCAGCGGCTGCCTTCGTGACCGGCCACGTACTCGACGTCAACGGGGGCATGGCCATGTAGGCGGCCTGCCCTGCAACGCCGCGGCGCATGACTCAACTGAGAGGTGAACAGCCATGAAAGACGGGTCGCGAATACGGGTCGCTATCGCGTGTCAGGGGGGCGGGAGCCACACGGCGTTCACCGCAGGCGTTCTACAAGGGTGCTTGCTGGACTGCCCGCAGGATGTCGAGGTGGTCGCGTTGAGCGGGACCTCCGGTGGGGCGATCTGTGCGACCCTGGCGTGGGACGGATTTTTGCGCGGCGATCTGCGGGGAGCGAGCGAGAAGCTGCAAGGGTTCTGGCGAGCGATGTCCGCCCGGGAGCCGTGGGACCGGATCGCCAATCAATCTCTCATGAGCATGATGAGCCTGCGGGACTTGATGGTCTTGCCGGAGGTCAGCCCCTATCACTTCCCGCCTTGGGGCGAGGCGAGGTTTCGAGAGATCCTTCATCAGTATCTCAACTTCGAAGAGCTTCGTGCACTCGCCCGCTCTCGGAGCACCCCGGCGCTGCAGATCGGAGCCGTGGAGGTAATGAGCGGTCACTTCGAAGTGTTTACGGGGGAGGAGTTGTGCGCGGAGTGCCTGCTGGCTTCGGCGGCGATCCCGGAGTTGTTTCGCGCGGTCACGGTCCCCGGTCGGGGCGTGTTCTGGGACGGGCTCTTTTCTCAGAACCCTCCGATCCGGAGCCTCGTCGACTATGACATCGACGAGCTCTGGGTCATTCAGATCAACTCGAGCACCTGCTCGGAGGTGCCGATGGAGACCCATCAGATCCTCGACCGCCGCAACGCGCTGTCTGGCAATCTCTCGATGGTGCAGGAGCTGCACTTTATCGAGGCGATCAACCGCGCGCTAGCGCGCGGCGTTCTGACTGATCCCAGGTACCGTATGATCGAGGTGGGGCGCATCTATCTCGATCGCGAGCTGGGTTACCGCTCGAAGCTCGATCGACGCCCCGAGCTCCTCCATGAGCTAAGGGAATACGGGCTCGCGAAATGGCGCCTGTTTCTGAAAGCTCGCGAGCACGCGAAGCGCAACGGTGCCCGCGCGGTAACGGCCGATACCGGCGGCCTCTCGAGTTCCTAGCGACGGGTGCGCGTCGCGGCCGCTGCGCGAAGTACCGCGACGAGGACTCGGCGCGGACTTTCGCGCGGCGGCGGTCCGATCGCTTCACGTCGCCCTGAGGGGATTCATTTTGCCGGCGAAATATGCGACCACCACCACGACGAGGCAGGTGAGGGTCGCCGCGAGCGGCCCGCCGACGCCGAGCACCATGGCTATCGCCGTGAGCGGCAGTCGATAGCCGCCCGCGATGCCGCCCGCCGCGCCGGCCGCCCCAGCGAGGTCGCCTCCCACGTCGAGCGCCTGCCCAAACACGCGTCCGGCGATGTCGCCGATGGCGAGAAAGGGGACGAACACGCCGCCGCATCCGCCCGCTGCCGCCGCCGCGGTGGTGAACGCAGCGCGCAGCAACGCCACTGTCAGCAGGCTCCATGGGGTGGCGTCGTGGGTCTCGGCCCAGACGATGGCGCCACCACCCGGACCGAAGGCCGCAGCCGGTGCGGCGACGAGGGCGAGCGCCAGCGCTGCGCAGCCCGCGGCCAGCCCGCCCAGCGCGAGCCGCGCGAGCGGCGCGGCGCCCCACTTCTTGGCGCGATACAGCGCCGACGCGGCCAACGAGGTGATCAAGCCCGAGAGCGCGCCGATGAACAGCGCGGTGACCGCGGCCTGAGTGAGGCTGTTCGGTGCCTGCTTGGGCACGACGAGACGGATCAGATCGAGGCCGAACACAAAGTTGATCGTCCACCCAACGATGCCGCCGATCAGCCCCGCGATCACTCGCTCGGCGCTGCAGGGAGCGCCATTCCGCCTGCCGAGCTCGAGTATATAGGCCGTACCCACCAGCGGGATCCCCATCAGAGCGGCCACGCCCGCCGCGCCGCCACCCACGGCAGCGGAGCGCAGCAGCCGACGCCAGCGGCGTCCTCGATCGCCGAGGCAGACTCCGGCGGCAACGCCGAGATACGCCGCGGGCGCCTCGGTCCCCATCCCGGCGCCCGAGCCGACGGTGAAGAAGATAGCGGCGAGGCGGATCGGCGCGAGTCTCCAGGGGAAGAGCTCCTCCTGCCCGGCGCTGCGGACGACGTCGCCCGTGATGTCCGCGCGCACCGCGTCGGGAGGAAAGCTCCTCCATCTTTCGGCAGTTCGTGAGTCCGTACGGCGACCGAGCCCGTGCAACACGAGCGCGGTGAGCACCAGCCCCATCAGCGGCACGACGATCAGCATCCAGTCCGTCTGGAGCGCGAAGAAGTCCATCATCTGTTTGAGCAGTAAGGTCACGGCCACGACGAACGCACCTCCGACGAGCCCGCCTATCAGTCCGCCCAACGCATGGGTGCCCACATCGCGGGTTCGCAGCGGTGTATGCCGTGACGCCCAGTCGGTGAGATGGGTAGGGATCATGACTTGCGCTCGCTCCCGCCGACGTCGCGCTCGTGGAGCTCGAGCGTGGGCCCTTCCGATCGCGAGAACACGCAAGGACCGTGCCTCGAGTTCGGCGGCGTGTGCGCGCCCAACGCGCTCAGCGCCATACTCTGTCCGAGAGCACGGTGCTCACGCCCTGGCACAAGAATCCAGCCATGAGAAGCAGAAGTCCCAGCAGGGCATGGAGCTGCGCGCGCTGCTCGTGCTTCTCCCAGTGTCTAAGCTCAGCGACGGTCTGGTCGATCGCCTCAGCCGGAGCCGGAAGGCCCTCGCGGCCGGGCCGCCTCTCTTCGAGCGTGTGCGCGAGCTGCGAAGGCTCCTGCAGGCCGCATCGTTCGCGCGCTCGGTTCGCGCTCGCGCGGAGCCGATCTCGTCGAATCGCAGCTTGGAACCGAGCCTCGGGCCCATGCAAGACATCGTACGCCAGGAACGCAGCTCCGCTCAGATCCAGAGCCAAGCCTCCGAGGTTCAACCAAGTTGTCAGGGCAGACATCCGATCGCCTCGCAGACTGCTGGGTATCTGATCGCAGGTTAGGCGCCTCGAACCTAGCGTGTTGCCCATGACTCAGCTCGCGCCGTGAGCTCCCGGCCCCTGTGGGCGGCGCGGTCTGTGCCCCCCGAGCCTTCCTCCTGCTTCCGTGCGTTGTACAGGATCGAATCGGTTGGCGTAGACATGCGTAAATTCGGCTCCCATCAGGAACATGTGGGCCGAAAAGTAGAGCCAGAGTAAGACCACCAGCACGGAGCTGGCGGCCCCGTAGGCCGCGATACTGGCGCGACCCAGGTAGATCCCGAGCAGAGCATTGCCCGCATTGAGCAGCACAGACGCCAGGCCGCCGCCGGCCCAGGCGTTCTTCCAGCTCACCAGCGTATCCGGAACACAACGGAATACGACGGCGCTCAGACACGCGACGATCGCGAGAGACAGAGCTACCTGTAGCAGCTCGATCAGCAGGCCCAGCTCCGGCCTCGAGCGAAACAGCAGGTTATGAAAGCCAGTAAGGAGCGTGCGGGAGGCAAAGACGATCAGCAAGGTGGGCCCAGCGGCGAAGGCCAGCGCGAACGCTACCACGCGTCGGCGCGTGTAGGTCCGGAAGCTAGGGATGAAAGCGTCCGCATCGATGTCCCATATCTGGTTCAAAATATCTCTGAGTCGCGTCCCGAGCTTCGACGCGGCGAGCAGCATCAGACCGATGCCTACGAACGACGCCACCTCGACCCCATTCGACGCCTGCTCCACCCATTCGTCGACCGCCGCCGCGCCTTTCTCTCCCACGGTCTCGAGCAGCAAGCGATTCATCTCCGCGTGCGCCGTGCCGCGGCCGAGCACCACGCCTGCGATCGCCACCGCCACGATCACCAGGGGAGCCAAAGACAGCAACGCGTGAAAGGCCAGAGCGCCGGCCAGTAACCCGCCGCGGTGCCTGGTAAACTCGGCCACGATCTGGCTGCCGAGTTGATAGCCCCGACGGACTCGTCCGCGAAAGTCTGGCATGCCACTCCAGTCTGTCGCGATGTACCATCGGCGGCTACCGGTCGCGCTGCCTGCTGCATACCGGCAGCGTACTGATGCTCGGCCGCAGTGGACCCCATCATCAGGCGTTGGTACGCGCTCTCGACGAGTGTACCGTCGAGATCGAACACAGAGGCGGATCGACGAATGGTCCATCGTTCAGACCCGACGTGCCGTGCGCCTTGCCATCGCTCGCTGGTGTTCAGGCCTTTTCCGTAGGTTGGCCCTTCGCCCAGCTGAACGGCACCTGCGCAGACAGCGCGTGCGCTGGTCGCCGGCCGCGATTCGGCGCACAATCGGGGGTGGATCCTACACTGCTCGCGGCGCCGCTCGAATACGCGCCCGCCCGCCTTCATCCAGCGACGACGCACGCCGAGGCCGCGCGGCTGTGCGCGCTCGAGCCATCGCAGTACTGGCTTGAGATCTCGCGCGAACTCATCTGGGATAAAGCGCCCACGCGCGCCCTGGACGGAGTGTTCGGAGACTTTCGCTATTTCGCGGGCGCCAAGGGGAACGTCAGCGTCAACTGCCTCGATCGTTGGCTCCCCGACCGCATCGCGCTCTTCTACGAGCGGGAGGACGGGCTGCGCGAGACCTGGACCTACGGTCGTCTGACCGACGCGGTGGCGCGCTTTGCTGCGGCGCTCGCCGGCTTGGGCGTCGGCCGCGGCGATCGCGTGGCGGTCTACGCCGGCAACGTGCCCGAGTCGTTCATCGCGATCCATGCGTGCTATCGGATCGGCGCGATCTACACCGTGATCTTCGCTGGGTTCAGCGCCTCGGCGGTGCGCGAGCGCCTGGTCGATGCGAGCCCGAAAGTGGTCGTGGTCACCGACGCCACGTTGCGGCGCGGCCGCGTCGTCCCGCTCAAAGCCACGCTCGACGAGGCGAGCGCCGATCTCGATATCCCGCACGTGATCGTCGCGCGGCGCGTGGACCTCAGCTACCCGCTCGGCGCGAACGAGCATGACTTTCAGGCATTGCTCGCCGAGACTACGATCGCGGTGCCGCCGGTGTCGCTCGAGGCCAACGAGCCGGCTTTCATCATCTACACATCTGGCACCACCAACAAACCGAAGGGCCTCGTCCACGCCGGCCTCGGCTTTCTCGTGGGCGCCTATGCGAACGTCAAGTGGTCGCTCAACCTACGACCGGCAGATGTCTATTGGTGCACTGCAGACGTCGGCTGGCTGACCTTCCCGATCTTTGCACTGGTCGGTGGGCTCGCGCATGGCGCGACCTTGGTAATCTTCGAGGGCAGCCTCGACACGCCTACGCCGGCCCGTCCGTACGAGCTCATCGCGCGCTACGCCGTGAACAAGATGTTCACGGCGCCCACCGCGCTGCGCATGCTACGGCGCGCGGGCGATGCGCTCGTCGCCGCCCACGATGTCTCGACGCTCGAGCTCGTGTCTCTCGTCGGCGAGCCCCTCGACCCCGAGACCTGGTATTGGACGCGCGACGTGCTCGGTCGAGGCGATCTCTTCGTCAACAATACGTACGGCCAGACCGAGACCGGCACCGCTTGGGCGAGCGCGATGGTCGGCGCGACGCCGACCCGACCGGGCAGCTGCGGCCATCCGCTCCCCGGTTATCGCGCAGCCGTCCTGCGCAACGACGGTCAGGCCGCCGCGCCGAATGAGCTCGGCGCGCTGGTCCTGACTGAGCCTTTCCCGTGTCTGGCGCGGACGGTATGGGGCGATCACGCGCGTTACGAGGAGGGTTACCTGCGTACGTTCCCAGGGTGCTACGCCGCGTCGGATGCGGCGCTGTTCGATCGCGACGGACAGCTCTGGGTAGCCGGCCGGCTCGACGACGTGATCAATGTCGCCGGCCACCGCCTCGGCACGATGGAGCTCGAAGCCGCGCTCCTCACCCACCCCGCCGTCTCGGAGGCCGCGGTCGT
>CAZYWR010001391.1:0-4868 GCA_964651185.1 uncultured Polyangiales bacterium | reverse complement strand
GGCCTCGCGCACCTTCGGGCCCGCCACCTGGCGCACGCGCTCGCGCAAAATCGCCGGCGTGGTGTCGCCCGCGAACGTCCACTTGG
The DNA here is from genome assembly GCA_964651185.1 of uncultured Polyangiales bacterium. Lineage (GTDB taxonomy): Bacteria > Myxococcota_A > Polyangia > Polyangiales > DASUME01 > DASUME01. Next base: position 4,782 of record CAZYWR010001391.1, on the reverse strand, counting down.
GCTTGCCCACGGCCTGGCGCATGCGCTCGATCAGATCGAGCGTGTCTTGCACGGCGCGGTGGCCGAACAAGAGCGCCTCGACCATGTCTTCTTCGGAGATCTCCTTGGCCTCGCCCTCGACCATCACGATCGCGTCGCGCGAGGCGGCGACCAGCAGCTCGCAGTCGCTCTGCTCCATCTGCTCGAAGGTCGGGTTGGCGATGAACTCCCCGTCGATGCGGCCGACGCGCACCCCCGCGATCGGCCCGTTCCAGGGGATCTGGCTGATGTGCAGCGCCGCCGAGGCGCCGACCATGGCCAAGGTGTCGGGCGGGTTTTGCTGATCGAACGACATCACGGTCGCGACGATCTGCACCTCCGACAGGTAACCCTCGGGAAAGAGCGGGCGGCATGGGCGATCGATGAGGCGCGAGGTCAGCACCTCGTAGTCGCGCAGCTTGCCTTCGCGCTTGAAGAAGCCGCCCGGGATCTTGCCCGCCGCGTAGGTCTTCTCTTGGTAGTCGACGCTCAGCGGGAAAAAGCCTTGGCCGGGCTTCGGCTCTTGGTTGCCGCACACCGTGACGAGCACGATCGTGTCGCCGGCGCGGACGAGACACGCGCCGCCCGCCTGCTTGGCGATGCGACCTGTCTCTAAGGTGACTACTTGGTCACCGATACGAACCTTCTCTCGAATGATCATTCACGCTCCTGAGGCCGAGTTCGGCCCGGACAAGGCACGGAGCGCGTCGGGCCAGAGCGGGGCTCGGTCCTCGTTCCCAAGGCTCGAGCGCGAAGCTCGAGCCCTGGGAGCGAAGATCGAAGAGCCGCGAATTGGCCATCTGCTTGCCGTGCCGCACGCGCCGCTAGCGGGGGCGCATCCGAGCGCCCTCTGCGAGCCGAGAGGGCGCGTGCGAGCGCTCGCTTGGGAGCGCCCTGGAAGCGACCGCCACCTTCGGCGCGCCGCTTCGGGCAGCCAACTGGCTCGCAGTTGGCCGCCCCTGCTTGTGGCGCGAGAGGCTCGCTCTGGCGTTGCCTCCTGCGCCCCGCAGGCCGCTTAGCTCGCCAGCGTCCTGCGTGCCGGACTCACGTCCGGCCCGGAGCCCGAGCAGGCGCCCGGTCTCCGTCGATGTCGGGCGCGAGCTCAGACCCGCACCTCTCCTACAATCATTCGGGATCCAACCCGACAAGCCAAGCGAAGATTAGCCGGATCACTTGCGAATGTTGAGCTCTTTAATGACCTTGCGATAACGCTGGAAGTCCGAGCGCATCAGGTAGTCGAGCAGGCTGCGCCGCCGGCTGACTAGCTGCAGCAGGCCGCGGCGGGAGTGGTGATCCTTGACGTGGGTCTTGAAGTGGTCGGTGAGGTGCTGAATCCGCTCGGTGAGCAGGGCGATCTGCACCTCGGGCGAGCCGGTGTCGGACTCGTGCGTGCGGAACTTCTCAATCAAATCCGCTTTGCGTTCTGCTGCAGTCGCCATCGAAAACTCTCGCGAAAGCTCTTTGTTGGGTCGATCCCTCTTGCGGGCGGCCGAATATGAGGGGCATGCCGGTGCGCGTCAAGCCGCGCTCAGGCTTGCGCCCTGGGCCCACGCGGCCGGCTCAGCAGGTAGTATGGCCCGGCATGGCGAGAGTTGAAGCGCCCCGCCCCGGGCGCCTGCAACGGATGGCCGAGGGGACGCGCTCGGCAGGTGAGCCGAAGAGGGACCAAGCGTCCGGCGCGGGGAGCGTGCGAGAGCCGCCCGAACGAAGTGCGGGGACCCGCATGGCGCGCGCGCTGTGGATCATGGCTCCTGGGCAGGCGGAGATTCGCGACGAAGCGCTCGCGGAGCCGGGCCCGGATGAGCTCTTGGTGGAGGCGCGCTACTCGGCGATAAGCCGCGGCACGGAGCGGTTGGTATTCGAGGGACGCGTGCCGGAGAGCGAGCGTGCGCGCATGCGCGCGCCGTTTCAAGTGGGGGAGTTCCCGGGCCCCGTGAAGTATGGCTACGCCAGCGTCGGTCGCGTGCTGCAAGGGCCCGCGGAGCTAGCCGGGCGCGACGTGTTCTGTCTTTACCCGCACCAGGACGCCTACGTCGTCGCGAGTGCGAGTGTGCTGCCGTTGCCCGAAGCGGTGTCGCCTGCCCGCGCCGTGCTGGCCGCCAACATGGAGACCGCGCTCAACGCGTTGTGGGACGCCGAGCTCGGCGCCGGAGATCGCGTGTGCGTGGTGGGCGCCGGCGTCGTCGGCTGTCTGACCGCGTACTTGGCCGCGCGCTATCCGGGAACCGAGGTGACCGTGGTCGATGTCGACGCGCGCAAAGGCGCGATCGTCGAGCGGCTCGGGGCGACCTTCGCGGAGCCCCAGCGCGCGCCCGGCGCATGTGATGTGGTGCTGCACGCGAGCGGGGCGCCGGACGGTCTGCGTACCGCGCTCGGCCTGGCGGCGCTCGAAGCGCGCGTGATCGAGCTGAGCTGGTACGGAGACCGACCGGTTTCGTTGCCGTTGGGCGGAGGCTTCCACGCGCAGCGCCTGTGCCTGCGTTCCTCGCAGGTGGGGCACATTCCTCCTGCGCGCGCCCCGCGCTGGAGCACTCGGCGGCGCCTCGCCACCGCGCTCTCGCTCTTGGCCGACCCTGCGCTCGACGCACTGTTCACTTCGGAGTGCCCGTTCGCCGAGGCGCCCCGCGCGCTCGCCGAGCTGTGCGCACCCGATGGCTTCGAGTTGTGCAAGCGCATCGTGTACTGAGCGGGTCGATCGTCGTAGCATCGCCATCGCCTTGTTCTCTTCCTTGCGTGCAGACGCGCGCGCTCCGATCGCTTGGCGCACTTCGTCCATCCCGCGACACCCACGGCAAATCGGGGTTCCGCTTTGGCGTGAACCTACGAGGGGAGGCCCACTCATGTTCAGCATCTCGGTCGTCGACCACGTCATGATCGCCCATAGCCTGCGCGGCGAGCTATTCGGTCCGGCGCAGCGTCTGCATGGCGCCACCTACGTGATCGAGCTCGAGCTGCGGCGGCCGGCGCTCGATCCACACGGCGTCGTGGTCGACATCGGGCGCGCCACGGCCGCGCTTGGGCGCGCCCTCGACCCACTGCGCTATCAGAATCTCGACGAGCTGCCGGCGCTGCGCGGCCAGAACACGACCACCGAGGCGCTCGCCAAGTGGGTGTTCGACCGCATCGCCGAGCGCGTCGCCGCGGGCGAGCTCGGTCCGGGCTCCGAAGGCTTGACGGCTTTGCGCGTGGTCCTGCGCGAGTCGCACGTGGCCTCCGCGGCCTACGAAGGGGAGCTGCCACGGCGATGAACGCCCGCGTGCTGCTCTCGTTGGCGGTCACCGGCGGTCTTTTGGCCTGGGCGCTGTCGCGTATCGCCGAGTCGGCGCTTTCGTTCGACGCGCTCCAGCCTGGCTGGCTCGCGCTCGGTGTACTGTCGACCGCGCCGCCGTTCGCGGCGGTAGCCTGGCGCTGGTCGCTGACCGCGCGCCGGCTAGGGCTGGAGCTGCCTTTCACGCGCGCGCTGCCCGAGGTGTATGCGGCGGCGCTGCTGAACGGGCTCCTTCCGAGCGGCATGGCGGGGGACGCGCTGCGAGTCGTGCGCCACGGCGCCGAGCTCGCCGATGGCGGCCCGGCGCCCCAGCAGCGCGGCTCCGTGATTTCGCCCGCGCGGGGCAGCGCACGCTCTGACGTCAGTACGCCCGCGCGCGGGGGCGCACGCTCTGAAGTCAGTACGCTTGCGCGCGGGGGCGCACGCTCCGACATCAGTACGCTCGCGCGCGGGGGCGCTCGCTTCGACATCAGTACGCTCGCGCGCAAGGGCGCGCGCTTCGACGTTCGGGCCCTGTGGGCGGTCGTGCTCGAGCGTGCTTCGGGGCAGCTCGTGCTGTGGACGGTGCTCCTGTTCGGACTCGCCTGGTGGCCGATCGGGCGCGTCCGCGCCGACGCGCTCGCGCTCGGCCTGCTCGCGCTCGCGCTCGCCGCCTACGCGAGCACGCGGATCGGAGCGCGCTGGCGCGCCCTGCTGCGCAAGGCGCACGTCGCGTTGGTCGCGGACGGAGCGTGGCGCGGGCAGCTGCTCGCGTCGGCGCTGGTGATCGCGGGCTGTGCCGCGACTTTCGCCTGCAGCGCACGTGCGCTCGGCGCGCCGGTGTCGGGTCGGACCTTGCTACAGGTTGTGCCGCCTTTGCTGGCGATCACGTCGTTGCCGCTGTCGATCGGCGGCTTCGGCCTGCGGGAGCTCGCCAACGGCGCGCTGTACGCAGCGGCCGGGCTCGACGCCGACACCGGCATCGCCGTGGCGACCGTGTACGGCGTGTCGGGTCTGATCGGCAGCTTGCCGGGAGCGCTCTGCCTCGGGCGCTCCAACCGCGCGGCGCAGAGCGCCAAATAAAACGCGCGGGAGCTCGGCGAGCAGGCCGAAGCAGCTGTGCGCCGAGCCCGCACACGCGCGCTCCCGCGCGGATCGACGGGCGCGTGCTGGCAGGAGCGCGCGTGCTCTGGATCGAGGTCGATCGCGCGAACGGACGGCATGGTTCCGAGTGAGCTCTACGCGAGGTCGTGCGACAATCGCCACGCTCATGACGCAGCTGACAAGCAATGACGGGTCGACGATCGAGCTGCGCCAGGGCAGCGCGGCCGCAGAAGATGCGATCGGCGGCGAGATCGAGTCGAGTTCACTCGGCCTGGCGCTTACGATGCTCGTGGCGCTGCTCGCGTCGCTCGCGCTGCACAGCCTCGGCCCGCTCTCGCTCGCGGGCACGCACGGATAGACGGTCGACGGGCTCCGCCATGCGCGCGTTGTAGAGGTAACCTCCCGAGATCCGT
>CAZYWR010001390.1:0-1803 GCA_964651185.1 uncultured Polyangiales bacterium | reverse complement strand
CGCAAAGGGCGCGTGGCGAGCTACATGCTGCTCGCGCTGCTGGCTTTGATCGTGGCGGTCACCACGTACACGGGTCCGCGCTTCGCCAATGCCGGCACGGGCGCACTTGAAGTCGAATCCGTCGGCGATCCCGACGCGCTGGTGCGGGTCGACGGCGTGGTGCGCGGCAATCCGCCGCTGGTGGTCGAGGGACTCGCGCCCGGTCTCCATCAAGTGGAGGTCGAAGCGGGCGGTTTCGAGATCGCGCGCGCCGAGGTTCACGTCGAAAAGGGACGCTCGCACGGCGTGAAGCTGGTGCTCGACCGGACCAAGCCGCAGCCCCCGTCGCCCGAGCCGGAGTCACCCGCGCCCGCGGCCGTCGCGCCCGAGGTCACCTCGCTGGCAGGCGCCCACGGCGCCAAGACGCGCGATCGCCACATGCACGCGGCGAAGAGTGAGTCTGAAGAGCGCGACGCAGCGCGGGAGCGCAGCCCGTCCACGAACAAGCCCGTCAAAGGAGCGGCGTACGATCCGACGGCAGCTCAAAACAACGTAGCGGCCGACGGCGCAGAAGGGGTCGTGCCCGCGCCTACCGCGAGCACAGCCCCCATCGTCGAACAGGGCGGCAGCAGCGAGACGCAAGTGTCCGATGGTCTCGATGAGCAGCTCGTCGCCGCGGACGAGGGCGAGCTCCTGATCAGCACGGTCCCGTGGTCGCACGTGTTCGTCGACGAAGAAGACACCGAGCGCGACACGCCCGTGCGCTCCCTGCGTGTACCGGCCGGCCCGCACCGCATCGGCCTGCGCACCCCCGACGGCGTCATGCATCAAGTCGACGTCGTCGTGGAGGCGGGCCAGGTCGTGCGCATCATCCGCCGCTTCTGACGCCGGCTCCGAATCACAGCGTAGCAGCTCTGCGGGATCACCGAGCCCAAGTGATGAAAGCCCCACCCGACCGGGGACCTTACTCTTCTTTGGTGCGCGCCTCTTCGAGCCCGAGCTTGAGCCGGCGCATCACGGCTTGGCGCTGGCGCTGCTTGTAGGCGGAGTGGCTCGCTTCGCCGAGCTCGTTCGATTGCTCGGTCTCGCGGTCGATCAGCTGGAACTCGGCCTGCACGAAGATGACGGCGCCGAGCGACCAGCCGGAGGGCGGGACCTGCTCCAGCATCGTGCGCGGGAGCCGGATCGGCATGTCTACGACGAAGTGCACGACGCGGTAGTCTTTCGAGGAGAAGCGGTTTTCGTTTTCGAACTGCCGCTCGAGATCGGCGCTCAGCTGCAGACGCGGTACCAGCTCGCCCAAGTGCTGGTTCTGCTCGCAGTAGCTCCGGAAGTCGAACATCGAGTTGGTCGACTGCCCGGGGATCACGTAGTTGAACGGGAACACTTTGCGCATCAAATAGTTCAACGTCGGCCAGATGTCGTCGGCCGAGCGCGTCACGATGCGAAAGCGCAGCTTGTCGAAGATCTGGGCGGCGATCGTCTCGCGCTTCGAGAGCAGCTTGGTGTAAAGCGAGTCTTTGTTCTTACGGCCGCCGATGAACTCCAGAATCGGAAAGCCGCTCGCGAGCATGCCGCCGATCACGCGGTAGACTTTCTCCTCGACCAGATGAAACACCTCTTGGTCGGCCACCGGGAGCATGAACAAGAGCTCGCGGGCGTCCAGGTGGTGGATGATGTGCATCACCTTGAGGATCGAGCAGGCGCAGAGCTGGCGATGACCGCGCCCCGAGGCTAGCTCGATCAGGTGCGCCAAGCTTGCCTGGGCCACCGGCTTCGGCACGGGGAAATCAAAGTTGCGCCGCAGGTAGCTGATGGCTGCGT
>CAZYWR010001389.1:0-8898 GCA_964651185.1 uncultured Polyangiales bacterium | reverse complement strand
TTCCAGCCCAGCGAGGAATACCTGCTCGCCGCGTCCTGCGCGATGAAGACCGACCCTTCGCGCTCGTCGCGGCGCAAGAGCCCGGAGATCAGCGCGCTCGCCTGCGCGTTCCGGACGAGCACGGCCCAGCGGGCCGGATCGAACTTAAACGTCTTGTCGGCGATGTGGATGTTCTGCGTTTTGCTCGCAGCGCCGCCCGTGGGCAGCTCGTAGAGTGAGGACAAGCGCTCGGCCAAGGTCGCGACCAGCGGTACGTCCGGCGACTCCACGTAGGAGGCGCGGATCGTCTGCAGCATCACGCCCAAGTTGGCGTTGTTTTCGTCGCCGCTCGACAGGTCGACGACCTTGCGGGCGGCGCCGAACACCTCGAACTGCAGCTTGTATCGGGTCTTGTTGGCCAGCGGATCGCGCGCATCGTCGCTGAGCACGACGCCTAGGATCTCTTCCACGATGTGGTCGTACTCGAAGCGCTTGAGCGCTTGTGCCGCGTCCGCCGCGCGCGCCTGCAGCGCCTTGAGCTCCTCGGCGCCGATCGCATGCCCCTCGCTCATGCACTTGTCGATGTCGTTCAGCAGCGAAAGCCAGTACGGTGCCATGTCGCGCGGATTGAATTGATCAGGGAGCTCGAACTGCACCTCCGAGGTGTAAGCTCGCTCGGTCGAATCCAGATACATCTCGATCAACTCGGGCGGGAGCTCAGTCATGTCCGCCCATGCTTGCAGACGTTTGCGATCTTTGCCGATGCGCAAGCTGTCGCTGCGGTCGGCATGGATCAGCGCCAAGTAAAACAGCGCCCGGCGCTCTCCATTCGTGAGCGAGCCAGACATCACAAAGCCGTCCCGAGCCACCTTGAGCAAGTTGGGGATGAGCAACTCTGAGCGCACGCGCTCGGAGAAACGTTCGCGCAGGCCTACCCTGGCCTCGCGATAGAAGTCCGGCAGGCGCGCGACGGCGCCGCAGCCCTCGCAGGCGAACCCCTGGATCGCATCGCGTAGCGCGCGGTCGCGCTCCTGTTCCCGTGCGACGGGCACGTAGCTAGCCAGCGCAGCACCGGCCAAGACCCGTGTACTGCGCTGCGCCAAGAACGCCACGCTCAGGTACGCGAGCACGACCCCAGCGAGCCCCGTCGCAAACACGCGGTGACGCGCGCGCGGGTCCGGGGGCCGCTGGCCGGCTGGGCGACCTTGCAGCGGGTTGGGCTCCGCGGCCAGCGCGCTCGCCAAGTACACACCGCCCGAGCGCGGCGACCGCGAGAACGTCTCGGGCGCGAAGAGCACCTCGAAGAACTTGGCGAGCGGCTTCGGGAAGCTCTGCGTGGCGCGCAAAAACGTGACGCAGGCGCGCAGCTGCGCCGCGCCGCCGCGCAATAGCGCGCGGCTCAGGTGAGCGCGCGCGCCCTCCACCCATGCTTCGAGTTGCACCGCCAACGGCGGCTCGTCCGACCCGACCTTGACGGGTATGTACAGCGGGATCTTCTCATTGCTACACAGCTCGGCGAACGCTTCGAACCCCGGGTTCTCGTCCAGGTGCGTGAGCACCACGCGCACCTCCAGCGGGCGCTTGCTGATGTCGCTGAGCAGGTTGATCTTCCCGCGCAGCCGCTCGGCGTAGTCGACCAGGTCATAGTCGGCACGTTTGATGCGCTCGATGTCGACCACGACGACCACGGTCGGCGCGCAACGGCGATAGAGCGGACGCCATAGCCGCCGCAGCGCGCTCTGACACTTCGGCCCGACATCGAACAGCACGCTCGTGGCCAGCTCCATGATCACGCTGCGCGAGCCGATGTACAGATCGATGTAGCTGTCAAAGACGTGACTATCGAGAAACTGCTTGGCCTGACGGCGAAAGTCCGTATAACGATCGACGATCGCGCTCTTCCCCGCCGACGCGTCGCCCAACACCACGAAATGATCGAAGCTCAAGATCGAGCGCCGATAGTGGGAAGGCAAGGTCCGGAGAAAGCGGCGCCAGGTCGCGCGCAGCTGATTGCCCGCCACGCTGGGCAAATCCGCTTCCTCGTCCGTGACCGCGCGTTTAGGCAGGCTGACGAGCTTCTTCAAGGCCGCGCGCCGCTTCCACAAGAAGCCGAGCAACGCGAGCGCGAGCGGCGCCACGACGACCAGCAGGAGCATGGTGCGCGGCGAGAAGTTGACGCCGAGCTTCTGGAGCGTGCCGAGTACCTTCTTCGGGTCCATCCAGCGCTCGCCCTCTCAACTCTCTCGCCAATACAAGTACAGCCGGCAGCCCTGCAGCTGGGGCGCCTCAAACAGCACGAGCTTCCCTTCGCTCACCGCGTAGTCCCACTCCTCCCCGGGGCGCAGCGCGTAAAACTCGACGGTCGAAGCCAAGCCGTGCACGAATGGCGGGCTGTCCAGCCGCTCGAACGGGATGCCGCGCAGCGCCCGTTGATGGACGGCTTGGATGCGCGACTCGCTCGCGAGCTTGACGCGCCGCAGGTCGAGCTGTGCCGACACGCTCGGTTTTTGCACCAAGAAGTACACGTCCTTCGCGCGCCGCAAGCGCGCGTCGAAGCTGCACACGTGACGGCCGTCCAGCGTGCGGAACTCGACGTACGGCAGCTGGGCCCGCACGATCTGCACTTGCTGCTCGAGCTCCTCCAATAGCGCTCCGATGCAGGGCGCGATGTTCTCGTGATCGTACGCGTGCGTCAGCTTGTCCGGATGCACCTCGCGGAACATGCATACGTCCAGGTAAAGCTCGCGCAGCGCGCGAAAGAGCGCGTAGGGATGCGGTCGAATGCCGCTCTTGATATCCAGCACGAACGCCTCGAAGCCATACAGGCCGCGCAAGCACTGCTTGGTGCTCGCCTGTCCCTCCGCCGCGAGGTAATTGTCCGAGAGCTCATTTTTAAGGAGCTCGCGCAGCGCTCTCGCCACCGCGTCCATGCGCGTCAGCACGCTGCGAAAGAAAGGTTCGGCGCCGATCTGTAACAGGGCAGGACAGAACTCAGGCACGAGCTCCCAGGTTCCGTCCGCCCCGCAGGCTAGCTCGGCGAGCGCAAAGACCTCGGCGCTCGCGTCCGAGTAGGCCTTGGTCGAAAGCTCGATCTTTTGCACGATGCGCTCGATGCCGCCGCTGTCCGCGCCCGCGTCCGCGTGCTCCACGACCGTGTCGTGATCGCTGTGCAGATGCAGATAGACCTGAGCGCGCGTGACCCCCGCTGCGCTCAGGTCCAGCTGCGCTGGCGCCGTATTGCCCGGCACATCGATCAAGATCCCGGAGCGTAAGAGCACGGTCAGCTGGTCCACCGCGATCGTGCCCTTACGCAGGCGGAAGTCGTCCCACACGAGGCGCGAGACGCCCCAGCCAGGCGCGGCGCGCACGGCAAAGTGCGTCGAGAGCTCCTCGCGCAAGGCCTGCTCCTGCGCGTAAAAGTGCTCGGGCAACAGAGCCTGTCCCATGTGCCAGTACACGCGGGACATTTGGTGTGCCCTCTTGTTCACCTGCATCCGCCGACAGAATGAGAGAAGACATTCAGAGTCGAAGCGCGCGGGTCCGCGCGCGAGCGATGCGACGCGCGCGCGCGGACCCGCGCGCGAGCACCGCGACGAGCGCGCGCGCACCGCGCGAGCAACACAAGCAGCGCGCGCAGGGCGAGCTGTCAGGTGGCGGGCAGCGCGGCGGCCGCCTGCGTGCCGACCTTGAGCCCCCACGCCTTCACGTGCTTCTTCTGCTGCGAGATGCCGAACCCGAGCACGTAGGTGCTGTTGGCGGCAGGCACGACCTCGAGGAACATTCGATACACGTTGACGTCGATGTTGGGCGCGACCTTGGTCGCGTCATCATCGACGTGCAGCCGCACGTCGGTCTTCCCCGGAGCGTTGAGCTGGCCGGTGATGTGGGTTGGGTCCTTGGGATACGCCTCCTCGAACCAGGCCTTGTTCTCTTCGTCGAAGTTCACGATCCACCATGACAGGTGCTTGATGGACGTGGTCTTGAGCGTGGTCTGCAGCTTGGCCTTGATCTGCTGCGCGTTCTCCGAGGAGATGAACGCCGAGATCGCGATCGGATCCCCGACGCCGCCGTTCCAGGCGAAGCTCTCGATGATGCCCACGCAGGTCAACTTGGACGGCGTGACGCTGGTGTCGATCACGAGGTCGCTCGCGGTGTAGTCTGCCGCCGCAGCGTTGAACGGCGAAAACACCTGAATGTCCTGCGGCAAGGTGGCATCGAGCCCCATACCGTCGAGGGTCAGCAGGTAGCCGGTGCGTTGCTTCTTGGTCGGATCCATGACAAACGCGCTCTTCCAATCACAGTCAAAATTGAATCCCATGACGTTCTCCTTTTAGGTGCCGACCAGCCTCAACCCAAGCGCGCGTCGACGCGCAGATCCACGTCCATGCCCTCAAACTGAATGTGCGGCAGGATCGACAGAGCGCAGTGATACCAGCCGACCTTGCCGGGCACTTCGGTGACCGCCAGGCTGTACGCCTTGAACGGGAAGTAACGCAGCGTGAGGTCGTCCGGGTTCACGACGGTCGTCACGAAGCGTGAGATCCAACCGTCGATCTGCCCCTGGATATAAGCCGCGTTGGCCGAGCTGCCGATGTTGTCGCGCATGATGCACTTGACATAGTGCGCGATGCGCGAGATGGAGAACGTATACGACAGGTTGGAGATGAGCTGCGAGTTCTCGGCGTCCTTCGCGTCCCTGAACTTGTGGACCTTCTTGATCGATTGCACGCTGAAAAACACGGCGTCGGCCGAGCCCTTCTTGTGGATCAGCGGGATCACGCCGGCGTTCGCCAGCTCGAGCTCGCGGAAGTCCGGCATCGAGATCTCGACGGGCGCGCGCAGCTCGTCCTCCCCGCGCAGATTGAAGCTGTAGGTCGGGAGGCCCGCGACCAGGCCGCCGCCCTTCACGCCGCGCAGGTGCTGGCACCAACCCGAGCTCTCGAACGACTTGACCAGGTTGCGCGCGAGCAGCATCGACGCGCTGCCCCACACGTACTCCGCCAAGTTCTCGCCGTGGACGCGCTCCGTGAAGTTGATGTTCTCCGCCGGATTGGTGAGGTCGTTCCAGGGCGTCCTCACCATGTAGCGCGGCATGGTCAGGCCGATGTATGCGGCCTGTTCGGTGTTGCGCAGCTCGGCCCACGCTGCGTAGCGCGGCGTGTCGATCATGCCCGCGATGTCCCGCAGCTGATTGACCTCGGCGAAGCTCTCACAGCCAAAGAACTTGGGAGAGACGTTGCCGATGAACGGCGCGTGCGAGGCCGCGGCAATCTTGCCCATGGTGCGCAGCCACAGCGTGTCTCTGGGCGTGTTCGCGAAGTCGTACATACCGACGATCGCGCCGTACGGCTTGCCGCCGAACTGGTCATACTCGGCGACGTACAGCTTCTTGAACAGCTCGGAGCCGCCGACGTCCGCCGAGTTGAGCTCGAGGTCCTCGAAGACCTCGTCTTTGGTCACATCGAGCAAGGTGATGTCGATGTTGGCGCGGAAGTTGGTGTGGTGGACGAGATCCGCGATAGAGCGCCACGCCGCTTCGAGCCCCTGAAATTCCGGCGCGTGAATGATCTCGTTGATCTGAGCTTCCACCAGATCGTCGATCGTATTGATGAGATCCTGGATGCTCTGCTTGTCGAAGCGGTCGTCCTCCGGCCGGAGGTTGTACACCACCGCCGCCAAGCTGGAGGCGAAGCGATCTTCCTGGGACACCTCTTCCACGATGGTCTCGCGGTTGCTTTGGAGCATGGGTGTCAGGGTGAGCTGGTCGGTGCTGAGCCGCACGCTGGAGAGGAAACCTTTGAGGTTCAACGAATCGATCACTTCCGCTGTGGCCATGGCTCAGCCCTCCTTCTTCGCGAGGCCGGTGGACGGCGCTGGCGGGACCTTGAAGTCGTCGAAGCCCTTGAGCTCTTCCTGCAAGGCCGCGACGGCTTTCTTGTTCGCCGCCAGCTCGCGCAACAGGCGCCGGAACTCCTTGCGATTGTCCAGGTTGGCCTGCACTTCGAGCAGCAGCTTTTTGAGCAGGAGGAGGGCCTTGATCTTCGGCACCCCGTGCGCGACGGCCGCGGGCGACAGCGAGCGCATCGAGGTGATCGGCAGCTTCACCTGCATGTCGGCGCTGCGCTCGGGATCGATGCGGTTCGGGACCGAGAGCTCGACGGACATGTTCATGTCTTCCATGACATCGTCGAGGTTCTTGCCATCAAGGCGCCGCGGCATACGGCGGTCCAGGTCCATCTTACGATCGCGTGAGCTGCCGCCCGAGAGGTCGCCCATCACGAACAGGCGAAACGGAAGCGCGACCTCCTGCGCGGTGCCCGTGACAGTCGTGCGATAGGTGAGCGTAAGTCGTGACTTTGGAATCTCGTCTGTAATTGCCACTTGGGCCCCCCCGTTGAAATTCGGACCATGCTGCGCTGCGTCTGCACTATCCGTCGGTGAGAAGGGTCGCCCGGGCAGATAAGACAGATCAACTACAATTGCTGGATTCCGCAACAGAACGCCGCCTGTGCACTGTCACACCGAGGGCGCGGTGGCACAACCGGCGTACCCTGCGCACTCGTATTGCAGCTTGCGGTTCCAGCCATCCCCCCCGCGCACCTATTCGCCCTCGCCTTGCCACTGACGTACGACGCGCGTGGTGGGGCCGGTCGCGAACTCGAGATGCGCGGTCTTGCCGAGCGCGGGCACGACCTGGAATTCGATCTTGTACACCTGAACGTCGAGGTGTTCGGCCACGGAGGTCGGCTCCGTGGCGACGAACAGCTGCAGGTCACCGCCGACCGTGTCGATCACGGCATCCACTTTGCAGCTCGCGTCTTTGATCAGTGCGGCCTCGTACCAAGCCTTCTTCTCGTCATCGAAGCCGATGATGTAGAACGCCAACTTGAGCTTGGTGTTTGTCAGGGGCGACACGAGCTTGGCGCGGACATTCGCGGCCGTTCCCTTGCTCACGTACACGCTGAAGCGCATGGGGTCGGTCTGCCCGCCGTCGAATTGAAACCTTTCGAGGAGTCCGACACAGGCCACGCGCGGGCCGCTCAAGACGGTCTGACCCGGCGAGCTGTACGGATTCCAGACCTCGACGTCTTGGGACAAGGTCAGGCCGCCACAGCCGCTCCAGAACAGCAAGTACCCGACCGTCCCCTTTTTCTTGGCTTCCAGATTGAACCCAAAGCGCCAATCGCACGTGAAGTTGAGGTTGTTGGCGGTGAGTGGCGCGTTCGCGGGGCTCGGACCGGGCATGAGATCTCCAACGATTTGGTGAGCAAGGAGGCTTGACGAAACCCGGGTGTGAGCACATCACTCACAGGGCTGTCATGCCCACATTCCGGACAAGCGAAGAACTTACCCTCCTCTACGCCGTATCGGCGGAGCGACTGCTCGCATACGCCGCGCGCGGCAATCTCTCGATGCGGCGCCGCGATGGTGCGATGCACTTCGACGAGGCGCGCGTCGCCAGGCTCTTCCCGAGGCTCGGGAGAAGCCCGTGTGCGCCGCAGCCCCAGCCAGGCCTCGGGACGTTGGGTCGCGTTCGACTGGGAGAGCCGCCGGCAGCTGCCGACTGAGTCACGGCGCGACCTCCGCCTCGGGTTCGTTCTTTGTCGCTGTCGGCGGCGGTATGGGCCGCCGCGCCGCACGATCTGACAGCCGCCAACCCGGCGGACTTACTTCGACCCGATGGCGCTCATTGTCGGCCATCTGATAAAGTAGATATGCGTCGCGCCCTGACGCGACGTGGTATTTGTGACCCGACCAGCTGATCAGGAAGCCCTTGGCGAAGCGCGGGCTGAAGGTCTCTTGGCTTTCGTCGTAGGTGTTCTCAAGGGCAGTGAGGACGTAGCGGCGCTCGTCTCCCGCCGTATCGTCCGCGGGCTCCGCTTCGAACCAGAGCGCCGCACGCAGGTCTTGCGGTGCGAAGCCGAGGAGCAGATAGTCGCCCTCGACGCGCAGCACGACGCACGGAGTACGCTCCGAGACCTCCACGACCTCCGTGTGGGTGTCGTCCTGCAAGCGCAGCTCAGCGCCGTGTCGTTCGCGAGCCTGCTGGCTCACCTCGCGCTCCAAGACGATCTTCTCGGAGGTGAAGAACTGCACGCTCTCCAAGTCCTCGGGCGAGAGGCCGTAACTGTCGAGCACGGACGTCGTGAATGGCGCCTTGACGCAGCTGGCAGCGCAGCTAGCGACCACCACGACGAAAGCCCAGAGCCTCATCGCGACAATCCCAAGAACGCCTCGCAGATGTCCTCGAGGTCAGACAACGCCGCCGTCAGCTGCTCGCGCAGCGCGCCCAGCTCCGCGGCGTCCGCCTCGCCATCTTGCGCGCGGGTGCGCAGCTGTTCGAAGCCGCTCTCGGCGCGCCTTAGAAACGGGGCGAGCGCAGCTTGTTGCGCGGGGAACGCGTCGCACAGCTCCTGCCTCAAGCGCTCGAGCAGCTGGGCTCCGGCGACGTACACGTCGAGCGGCGCCTGGACGAACCCGAGCCGGTCCGGCGAGCGCACTGGCAACGTGGCGGCCGAACGTTCCCAGTTGCGACGGATGCTGTGTAGATCGAACGTTTTCGGCGTCACGGCGGCCTCCTCGCTCAGAACAACTTGGCCGCGAAGCTCAGCGCGGCCCAGCCCGCGAGCATCGCCGCGCCGGCCCACGCGTAGTAGCGCAGCGGGAACTTGACCAGCTCGATCGGCTGATCGCGCACCTGTTCGGGTCCCTTCGCGGGCGGGGCGAGCGGGATGCGCGCAGCCAGCAGGGCCTTGGCCTGCTCGATCTTGCGCGGGTCTCGCTCCGCCATCCCTACAAATCCGTCGCTCAAGCAGAAGTAGAAGACTTGAAACACGAACGGGTGCGTGTCGCTCTTGCGGAGGTGGTCCTCCATCAGACCGTAAAACAGCTCGCCGCCGTTCTCGACGTCGTACAGCT
>CAZYWR010001388.1:0-1703 GCA_964651185.1 uncultured Polyangiales bacterium | reverse complement strand
CGCCGGTACGGTCGACGCCACGGAGAGCGGCGTCGTGCCGCGTCCGGTCACCGTCACCGGAAGGCTCGTCCCCGTGATCGTGTCCGGGTTCGCGTTGAACGCGACGATCGCGTACTCGGCGCCGGTCGCTCCGCCGCCGAGGCAGGTTCCGGTGCCCGAGAGATAGGCGACGTCGCCCACGCCCGGCGTCGAGGGCGCCGTCGTCGAGCAGGCGGCCGTCACGCTCGACGAACCCGACGTGAGCGCGAAGAACGTCACCAGCGACGTGCCGGAAACGGTGGCGGAGACCGACACCGTGCCCGGCGAGGAGCCGAAGGTCACCTGCGTCTTGGCCTGACCGCTGCTGTCCGTGGTCGTGGTGGCCGGAGAAACGCTCGCCGCGCCAGCCGTGACCGCGAAGGTCACCTGGACGCCTCGGACGGCCGAGCCGCTGCTCGAGGCGACCTTCACGACCAGGGGTTGCGACAGGGTCTGGCCCACCAACCCGCTCTGGCCGTTGCCCCCGACGACATTCAAGGTCGCCGGGGTCGACCCGGTCCCCGTGGGCTCGGAACTACCACCGCATGCGGCGACGACAGACCCAACGAGCAGGGACAGCCCTACCCGGGCGCGAGGAGCGAGCATTTTGAGACCTCCAGAGACGGCGGAGCGGGAATCAAGCCGCGGGGGCAGCTTCGGGTTCGTGCTTGGGCCGAATGAACTCCTCCATACCCAGCCCTAACAGAATCGTGCCAGCGACCAACGCTGCTGAGACGAGGAACGGAAGCTCCGGGAAACGATCGAACGCCCAACCCGCCATGATTGGGAACAACACCCGTGCGGTGCCGCCGAAGGTTTGCTGGACGCCCATGTACAATCCTCGCTCGCTGCTAGGTATGACACGCGAGAGCAGGGCTGTCACGCACGGGAAAGTGAAAGCCGTGCCGAGTGGAAGCAGGGCAACGGCCAGCGCGAGCGGCAAGAAGGGCAGCAGCGCCACCGCCGAGACCGGCAAAATTCCCCCGAGCCTGGCGGCAAAAGCGGCCGGGTCGGTCATCCGATGCATGAACGGCAGCGCGGCCAGGCCCATGGCGAGCAAAGTTTGCCCGACGCGGGAAAGCTTTGCCTCTCCATAGCGATCCACGGCCCATCCCAGGACGAGCGCGCGGGTCAGCACTGAGATAATTCCGATATAAGTGTAGAAATAGCCGATCGTCGCGGACGTCACGGCGAAGCGCGCCGCCAGAAAGAGCGCGTGGATAGCGTTCATGCCCTGGAAGGCGCCGATGCCGATGGCGTAGATCCAGATCAATCGTGGCGCCGGCTCGCTCGTGTGCGTGATGACGTGCATCACCGCCTCGCGCGACCGGCCGCGCTTGTGCGGCGCGGACCGCGCTTCCGCCATGTCGCGCGACTCCACGAGATAGCGCCACGCGAACCCCATGTTCAGAACGCACAGGATCGCCGCGGCCAACCCGGGCCCATGCGATCCGATCGCGAGAAACTGGGAGCCGAGCACGGGCCCGAGCGCGACGCCCGCGTTCGTCGCGGCGGACAGCCAGCCGAGTCCCTTGGCGCGTTCCTCCGGCGCCAGCGCGTCAGCCACGTAGGCTTGGATCACGCTCACCGTTCCGCCGCCCGAACCCTGCACGAGTCGCGACAGGAACAGCAGCCAGAGCGAATCCGCGTACGCGAAGATCAGATACGCGATCGCCGACGCGATC
>CAZYWR010001387.1:0-4946 GCA_964651185.1 uncultured Polyangiales bacterium | reverse complement strand
GTTCGTGCCCAAACAACGCGCGAGGCGCAGCGCCAGCACGACCGACGGCACGGCGCGGCCGCCTTCGATCGCGTTCAGGCTCTGCCGCGACACGCCGATGGCGGCCGCGATCTGCTTTTGGCTGAGCCCCAGCTGATCGCGGCGCTGGCGAACTCGGTTGGCGGCCATGCCGAGGTCTAAGCGAAAATCCTCGCGGGCGCCACGCACTCTCGTCTAGCGGACCTGACACTGCGTCGTGTTTCCTTGACACGGCGGAACCGTGCGACCAGCCCCGCGCGGCTCATGCCGAGCGCGCGAGCTCCTGCTTGGCGTGGAGCTGGACGAGTCGGGCGATCTCGCTCTTGCACGATCCGCATCCCGAGCCGGCCTTGGTTTGCTCGCTGACCGCCTCGCAGCTGTCCGCTCCTTCGCGCACGCACGCCACGATGGCCGATTCGTTGACCTTGAAGCAGTTGCACACCGTGCGCTCGCCCAGAGCAGCGCCCCCGCCGCTCAACGTGCACAGGACCTCGAGCGGGTCTTCGGGGAGCGGGTCGCCGCGATCGTAGATCTGCACCAGGCTGGCTGCGTGCTGAACGTTGCCGACGAACATCGCGCCCACCAGCTGACGACCGCGGAGGACCAGCTTGCGATAGGTGAAGTCGCGCTCCTCGATGACTTGCAGCACGCGGTCCGTCTCCAGACATGGCTCGAGCTCGCCGAACGAAGCGACCTCGACCCCCGCGACTTTGAGCCGCGCGTAAGGCTTGGAGCCGCGATAACGCGCCTGGGGCTGGGCGCCGGTGAGGAGCCCCGCCAACACGGTCGCTTGTTCCCAGGCCGGCGCCACCAAGCCGTAGGTGGCGCCCGCGTGCTCGGTACATTCTCCGATGGCGTACACGCCCGGCACTTGCGTCGCCAACGTGTCGTTGATCAGGATGCCTTTGTTCACCGGGATCTTGGAGTGGCGGGCCACGTCGACGCGCGGACGCACGCCGCAGGCGACGACCACCACGTCGGCCGCGAGCTGCTCTCCGTCGTCGAGCACCACGCCCTCCACGCGTTCGTCGCCCACGATGCTCTCGATGGTGCGCCCGACCCGCACGAACATGCCGCAGCGCTCGATCTGACGGCGCAACATCTCGCCGCCGACGAAGTCGAGCTGCGTGTTCATCAGACCGTGGGCGAGATGCACGACCGTCACGTGCAGTCCACGATCGCTCAGCACCTTGGCGGCCTCCAGGCCGAGCAGGCCGCCCCCGAGCACCACCGCGCTGTCCCCTGGCCGCGCGTACTCGCGCATGCGCAGGCAGTCGTCGATCGTGCGGTAGACGAACATTCCTGGTTTGGGCTCGCCTCGTTCGTCGTGCATGCCCTCGAGCCGCGGAACGACGGGCTGGCTGCCCGTGGCCAGCACGGCGACGTCATAACGAAGCGACTCGGAGTCGCGCACCACGACGCGGCGCTCGGCCGTATCGATCCGTTCGGCCACACGCGGAGCCAGAAGGCGGACGTTGCGCTCCGCGTACCAGGCCGGCGGCTTGGTGACGACGTGGTCGGGCTCGGCCCCTCCGAGCACCTTGCTCAGCATCACGCGGTTGTAGGCGCCGCCCGGCTCGTCGCCGACGACGGTGATGTCGTAACGCTCCTGTGCGCCGCGCGCGACGAGCTCGTCGAGCAGCCGGCAGGTCGCCATGCCGTTGCCCACGATCACCAACTCTTTTCTGCGTGACATGACCTATCTCTCATCCATTTCGTGCGCGTCCCGGAGCGCGCGCTCGGCGCGCGCGCGGACCGCGCACACCTTGAACTCCGGCATGCGGCTCACCGGATCGAGCGCTGGGTTCGTGAGCACGTTCGCCGCGGCCCGTCCTCCCCAATGGAAGGGGGCAAACAGCGTGTCGGGGCGGATCTCCGTGTTGACGCTCGCGCGGAACGTGACGGCGCCGCGCCTGCTCTCGACGCTGACGAAGCCGCCGTCGCTGACGCCCAGGCGCTCGGCCAAGCGCGGGTGCAGCTGCACGCGCGGTTCGGGCTTCGCTTCGGTGAGGCGCTCGACGCGACGCGTCTGCGCGCCGGAGTTGTAGTGCTCCTTGTAGCGCCCGGTGGTGAAGTACAGGGGATACTCCTCATCTGGTTCTTCGCCCGGCGGCCGGTGGTGCACGACATGAAAGCGCGCCTTCCCGTCCGGGAAAAAGAACCTCTGCGCGAACAGCCGGGGCGTGCCGGGATGATCCTCGGAAGGACACGGCCAGAAGACGCCCTGCTCTTCTTCGAGCCGCCGGTACGTGATGCCGCTGTAATCGGCTTTGCCGCCGGCCGTCGCGCGTCGTAGCTCGTCGAAGACGGCCTCGCTGTTCGAATAACGAAAGTGCCGGCCAAACCCGAGGCGCTCCGCGAGGGCGCACAGGATCTCGCTGTCGCTCAGCACGCCGGCCGGAGGCTGCATGGTCCGGCGGCGCAAGAGCACACGCCCTTCGAGGTTGGTGATCGTGCCCTCTTCCTCGGCCCATTGTTTGATCGGTAAGATCACGTGGGCTTGCTCGGCCGTCTCATTGAGGAACGAATCGCAGACCACGAGCAGCTCGAGCTCGGAGAGTCTCTGCCGAACCAGCGAAGCGTTCGGCGAGGCGACCACCAGGTTGGAGCCAAACACCAGCAGACTGCGAAGCCCCTGGTCCGTACCGATGGCCTCGAGCATCTCGTAGGCGCTCTTCCCCTGGACCGGCAGCGACTCCGGAGGGACTCCCCAGACGCTGGCGACGTGCGCGCGCGCGCTCGCGTCGTTGATGTAGCGATAGCCCGGGAGCTGATCGGCCTTTTGTCCGTGCTCGCGCCCGCCCTGACCGTTACCCTGCCCCGTGAGGCAACCGTAGCCGCTGAACGGCTTGCCGACCTTACCCAGCGCCAACATCAAGTTGGTGAAGGTAAGGACCGTGTCGGCGCCCTTCGCCTGTTGCTCGGGTCCACGGCCCGACAGAATCATGCTGCTCGGACTCGTCGCGAGCAGTTGCACGGCCGCGCGCAGCGTGGGCAGCGAGATCCCCGTCATGCGCTCCACCTGGGCCGGCTCGTAGGCTGCCAGCGCACGCCGCACGCTGTCGAAGCCGAGCGTGCGCTGATCGATGTACTCGCGATCCGCAAGGCCCATCTCGAGCGCGAGCGCGAGCAAGCCGTTGCCGAGCGCGAGGTCGCTCCCGGGTGTGAGCGCCAGATGCAGGTGCGCCGAGCGCGCGGTCTCGGTGCGGCGCGGGTCCACGACGACGAGCTTGCCGCCCTGCTCGCGCTGTCTCTGGAGCCACTGCATGATGGGCGGCATGGTCTCGGCGCAGTTCGATCCCCAGAGCATGAGCGCCTTGGTCTCGCCGATGTCGCTCACCGGGAACGGCAACCCGCGATCGATGCCGTAGGCGCGATTCTGCCCCGCCGCCGCCGAGGCCATGCAGTAGCGCCCGTTGTAGTCGATCTGCGACGAGCCGAGCGCGATGCGCACGAACTTGCCGAGCAGGTACGCCTTCTCATTGGTGAGCGCGCCGCTGCCGAAGGCGCCGTTCGCGTCGGGTCCGTGGCGCTCCTTGATCGACTGGAGGCGGCGCGCCACGAATGTCAGCGCCTCCTCCCAGCTGACCTTTCTCAGCGCGCCGTCGGCGCCGCGTACGAGCGGTGTCCTCACGCGTTCGCGATGATCGAGCAACGCGGCCGAGTTGAAACCTTTGATGCACATCTGCCCGCGGTTCACGGGAAAGTCGGGATCTGCGCGCACCTCTACCCCCTCGACGCGGGGCACCATCGTCATGCCGCACTGAAAGGCGCAGTACGGGCAGTGCGTCTTGGTGGCGGTCTCGAGCGCCGGTACGAGTCGGAGCTTGGGCGTCACAGCGAATGGCGTGTCGGTCGCAACATGCGTGCCGCGATAGCGCCGGGCCGCCGAGGCGTGATTTCCGCGGTTTCCGCGATCCGCGCGCGCATCGTCCGACATCTTTGTCGGGTCGTTCGACAGTTTCCGTCGCATGCGCCGAGGTCACTGGCTTTCGGGGGCCGTTACGCGGCTCGGACCGCGCGCGATCACGCGAATGGCCGGGGCCTTGATCAGGGCAGCGAGCCGGTGACCAGGCGCGAGTCGGAGCCGCTCGGCGCTCTGCCGGGTGACGCAGGCGACCAGCGGGAAGCCGCAATCGAGGCGCACGCGCGCGAGCGGGCCCTCGATGGCGACCGAGGTGACGGTGCCGGCGAGCTCGTTGCGGGCGCTGGTCTCCGCCGTCGGCGCAGGCTCCAACACCACGTCCTCGGCGCGGATGCAGACGTAGGCCTCGCCCTCCGCCCCGGCATCGATGACCACGAGCTGCGCGTCGCCGACGGCCAAGATCGCGAGGCCCTGCCGGCGCTCGACGACGCGCGCGGGCAGCACATTTTCCACGCCGACCACGCGCGCGACGGCCGGGTCGCGCGGCGCGCTGAACACGTCTGCGAGCGCGCCGAACTGGCGCACCTCACCGTCTGCGATCACCGCGATGCGATCGCCCAACGCGAGCGCCTCGCTGCGATCGTGCGTCACCACCAGCGCCGGGATGCGCAGCTCGTCGAGCACGCGCCGCAGCTCGCCGCGCAGCGCTTCGCGCGTCGGCGCATCCAGCGCGGAAAGCGGCTCGTCGAGCAAGAGCAGCTGCGGGCGCGGCGCGAGCGTGCGGGCGAGCGCGACGCGCTGGCGCTGGCCGCCGGAGAGCGCGGCGGGAGCGCGATCGAGCAGCGCCTCGATGCGCACGAGCCGCGCCAGCTCTTCGACGCGACGCGCACGCTCCGCGCGCGAGAGCGCGTGCAGACCGTAGGCGACATTTTGGCGTACGGAGAGGTGCGGGAAGAGCGCGTACTCTTGGAACAGATAGCCGACCGCGCGGCGCTGCGGGGAGACGAAGACGCCGCCGGCACGGTCGCTCCAAACCTGACCGCGAAACACGACGCGCCCTTCG
>CAZYWR010001386.1:0-2288 GCA_964651185.1 uncultured Polyangiales bacterium | reverse complement strand
GCAAGGGCGCTGGTTGCTGCTCGCGTCCGAGGACGATCCGCTCGCGCAGCGCCTGCGCGAGCATCTGCACGCGAACGGCGCTTCCTGCGAGCGCGTCGAGCGGGCGCAGCTGCGCGATGCGCTCCCCGCCGAGCACGTGGTCTGCTTCTGGCATGCCGATCAAGGGGACGTCCCGGAGGTGGCGCTGCAGCTCACTCGCGATGCGCTCGAGGTCGTACAGACGCTCAGCGGCGCCAGCTCGCCCGGCCAGCGCATGTGGTGGATCACGCGCGGCGCCGTCGTCGTCGAGCGCGAAGAAGTGCCCGCCCTCGCCGCGTCTCCGCTCTGGGGCCTCGGGCGCACCGTCGCACTCGAGCAGCCCGAGCTCGGGTGCACGTTGGTCGATCTCGACGCCGACGGCGATCCGTTGCCAGCGTTGCTGGGGGAGCTCGCGCAGCGCGACGATGAGCCCCAGAGCGCCTGGCGTCAGGGCCAGCGCCGCGTGCCGCGCCTGGTGCACGCGCCCGCGGCGCCGCGCGCCGCGCGCGAGCTTCGTGGCGCCGGCGCCGTGCTCATCAGCGGCGGCTTGGGGGCGCTGGGCCTTCACGTCGCGCGTTGGCTCGCGCGGTGCGGCTACGAGCGGCTCATCTTGACCGGACGCCGCGGCTTCGACACGCCCGGCGCGCGCGACGCAGTTGCCGAGCTGGAGGCGCTCGGTGCCCGCGCCTCGATCGCCGCTGTCGATGTCGCCGATAGCGACGCGATGGCGCGTCTCGTCGACGATATCCTCGCGGCCGGCGCGCTGCGCGGCGTCGTTCATGCCGCCATGGAGCTGCAGGATGGCGTGCTGAGCGCGCAGAACGCGGAACAGCTCGCGCGCGCGATGCGCCCCAAAGTGCACGGCGCGTGGAACCTGCATCGACTCACGCGCGCGCTCGATCTCGATTTCTTCCTCTTGTTCTCGTCGCTCGCGGGCACGCTCGGCGCGCCCGGACAAGCGCCCTATGCGGCCGCCAACGCGTTCTTGGACGTACTCGCCGCGCAGCGCCAGGCGCAAGGGTTGGTCGCGCACAGCGTGGCTTGGGGTCTGTGGACGGACGAAGCGGGAAAGGCCGCTGGCGGCGCGCGCGGCCTCGATTCGCGGCAGCAGGCGCGCCTCTCTCGGCACGGCGTGCAGTCCGTCACGCCCGCCCAAGGCCTCGAGCTGCTCGCAGCGTCCCTGGCGCGACCGGAGGCGCAGCTCGCTGCGGTGCCGATTCAGCTGCGCGAGCTCCGTCGCAGTCTGGGCGCGGACCCGCCTGCGTTCTGGAGGGCGCTCGTGCCGCCGCAGCGCGCGGCCCGTAGACGCGGTGCGTGGTCGCAGGAGCTGCTGCAGCTGCCCCTGGCACAGCGCAGCGAGGCCGTGCTCGACACGGTGCGGCGCGAGGTCGCGCGGGCGCTCTCGTTGTCGGACCCCGACGAGCTCGCGGTGGACCGCCCGCTGCGCGAGCTGGGGCTCGATTCGCTGGTGGCCGTGCGCCTGCGCAACGCGCTCGCGCGGCGCGTCGGCACCACGTTGCCGGCGACGCTCGTGTTCGACCATCCGACGGCGCGCGCGCTCGCTCGCCACCTGCTCGAGCAGGTCCTCGCCCTGGGCGCGCCGCTGGCGAGCGACGATCGGCGCGCTCCGGGCGCGGCGGACGAGCCCATCGCGATCGTGGGCATCGGCTGCCGCTATCCAGGCGGCATCTGCGATCCAAGATCGTTCTGGCGCTTGCTCGACGACGGCCTCGACGCCATCGGCGAGGTTCCGCCGGAGCGCTGGGACGTCGATGCCGTCTACGATCCCGATCCCGACGTCGCGGGCAAGATGATCACGCGCTCGGGCGGCTTCCTGCACGAGATCGATCGGTTCGACGCCGGCTTCTTCGGCATCTCCCCGCGCGAAGCCAACCACCTCGACCCGCAGCATCGCCTGCTGCTCGAGACCAGCGTGGAAGCGATCGAGCGCGCCGGCATCGCACCGGATGGGCTCGCGGGCAGCCGAACCGGCGTGTTCGTGGGGCTCATGTACCAGGAATACGGCTCACTGCTGATCGGCGGCCTGGAGCGGCTCGACGGACATGTGGGCTTGGGCGGCACGCCGAGCGTGGCGTCGGGGCGCATCAGCTACGCGCTCGGACTGCAAGGGCCCGCGCTGACCGTGGACACGGCATGCTCATCGTCGCTGGTCACCGTGCATCTCGCCTGTCAGGCGCTGCGGCAAGGCGAATGCGAGCTCGCGCTGGCAGGCGGCGTGGCGCTCATGCTCACGCCGGGCACGTTCGTGG
>CAZYWR010001385.1:0-8951 GCA_964651185.1 uncultured Polyangiales bacterium | reverse complement strand
GCTCTTCGACGATGCCCCCCTCTTGCCTGCGACTCGCGTGAGATAAGGCGCGCGGTGCGCGGCTGCGGCTGGCCGCAAATGACATGTTGTCGGCCGAAGCAGATGCATCGCCTGACGTAGTGTCTCGGGACCGACGAGATGGCTCCGATTGTAAGCGGGCATCCGTGTTGCTGCAGGCGAGCGCGCCTTGGCGCTTGATGCCAGCAGGCTGAATCGGCGTTGCTCGGGCCGGTTTGTCGGGGGCTCGGCATCTCGTCTTGAGGACTTATGGCACGCCTTACTTCGCTTCCAAACTTGCGCAGGTACATTGGGGCTACGCTCCTTATTTACGGCTTCGGCTGTGGTAAGCCTACGGGCGCAACGCAGTCGCAAGGAGTCGGGAGCGGCCCTCGTCAGGATGAGGACGGCGGCGCTGACGACCACAACCCGCAGGACCGCGAGGGAAAGGACGCGGGCGCCAACACTGCGAAAGCGACCCGGGACGCTGGCCAGCGGCCGAACAGCGATCCAGCAGGCGACCCCGGCAGTGCGGACCCGGCCCCCAAGGAGCTCGTTCGCATCGACGACTGCGCAGGCACGAATGCCGCGGGTCTCGATGTCGCGGACGTGACTCGCCTTCAAAGCGGCGGGAGCCCCGCTGGCATGTCCTTCCTGTATCCCTATGACCAGACGGTGTTCCCACGCGGTCTCACAGCACCGTTGCTGATGTGGGCGGGAGGTGCCGGACAAGCCGTCTACGTGCGTATTCGCTCCAAGTACTTGGAGTACGACGGATGTCTCGCAGCGACGGGCGACGGCCAGCTGCAATTGCCACAGGACGTCTGGGACAAGGCCGGCGAGCAGACGATGGGGCCAGCCACACCCTTTAAGGTCGAGCTCAGCACGCTGGATGGCCAGGACGTGCACGGACCGATCACGGAGACCATCGTGATCGCGCAGGCGACGCTCAAGGGGTCGATCTACTACAACAGCTACAACTCGAGCTTGGGCGGCCTGCTCGGTCTTCCGGCTGTGCCGGGTCTGAACGGCGATAACATCGCTACGAATGGCTCCGTGTTGCGGATCAAACCGGGCAAATCGGCGGAGTTCTTCGCACAGCAAGACACGTGCACGGGATGTCACGCCGTGTCCGCCAATGGCGAGCGCTTGATCTCGAGTCAGCTGCTCGCCACGGGACAAGTCTACAAGCTCCAGCCTGACTCGGCGCCGAACCCAGATCCGGCCCTAGATATCACCGACGCGGCGTTCGTGGGGCTCTCGCCGGATGGGTCTGTTTTCATCAGCAGCGCAGCGAGCCTGCTGCTCGGACCGAGCGTCGATGGCGGCGACTTGCCCGCGACGGCCTCCGCCGTGCTGTATGAAACTGACACGGGACAGATCATCGACGGTGCGGGCATTCCTGCCATGGCCACGATGCCCACGTTCTCGGTCAACGGTCGCGCCATCGTGTTTACGGATCTGACAGATGGCGATGGCAATACGCTCGTGCTGATGGACTATGACCCTGCACAGCGCCGCGCTGCGAACCAGCGCACGCTCTACACCAGCGCCCAAGGCTATGCAGGCTGGCCATTCTTGCTGCCCGACGACGGCGCCGTGATCTTTACCGAGGGCGAAGCGAGCAACTTCAGCGGGCTCGGTGCCTACCTCTTGGGCCTGAACACGCCAGGTCCCCGGAGCGATCTGATGATCGTAGACGTGCAAACGGGAAAGGCGACCATCCTTGCGCAGGCGATGGGCTTTCGGACGCCCGAGGACGCAAGCAACGACAACACCTACCTTCCCTTCGGCGCGGAGGAGCTCCACCAGCATTACTACCCGACCGTCTCGCCGGTGGCCGCAGGCGGCTATTTCTGGGTCTTCTTCGACTCCATCCGCCACTACGGCAACCTCGGCATGCACCGCCAGCTCTGGGGCGCGGCGATCAAGGTTCAGGGCAGTAGCGGCGAGTTTGCCAACGCGAACGGCGCCTATGCGCTCGACCCGAGTAGTCCCGCATTTTACCTTCCCGGGCAGGAGCTCAATTCCGCGAACCATCGCGCTTTCACCGCGCTGGACCCATGTCGCGAAGAGGGCGCGAGCTGCGACACGGGCATCGATTGCTGCAGCGGCTTCTGTACGGACGGCGTGTGCGGACCTCCACGCGAATGCGCACAGACCAACGAGGCGTGCCACCGCGATGAGGACTGCTGCAGCAGCGAGGACGAGTGCATCGGCGGCTTCTGTGGATCGCTCGTCCTGCTGTAAGCACGCGCTCTTGTTTGACTCTCGTGACAGTTGCGCGGCCGCGGCCGCTCCGCTCGGGCAATCAGCTGTCGCTTTCCGCCAGCGGGCGACCCGCTACACTGCGAGTAAGCATGGCGGAATCGCAAGCATCGTACACGTTGCCGGCGAGCTACCTCGTGGACGCCGCGCAGACGGCAGAGCAGATGGGCGTGCCCCTGCAGGAGCTCTTCACAGGTTCCACGTTCTCGCGCGAGGACCTCTACGATCCACACGTGAACATTCCGGTGCCGGAGGTCATCCGCTTCATCGAGAGCGCGCGCGCGTTGACGCGCGAGCGCTCGACGAAGCGCGAGCCGGTCATGGCCCTTTACTGTGGGTTGCGCGCTTCGATCGCGGCGCACGGATACCTCGGCTTCGCCGTGATGAGCGCGCGTACGTTGGGCGAGGCGCTCCAGCTCGCGATCCGCTACGCGCCCACCCGAAGCAACACGTTCGCGCTGCACTTGGAGGTGCGGGGCACGAAGGCGAAACTCGTCATGGACGAGCTTGCAGACTTCGGAAGCGCGCGAGACGTCGTCCTTCTGTACCTGCTCACCGGCACCTGGCAGATCGGAAACATGTTTCTGGGCAGCGAGGCGCGCGCGGGCACTGTCGAAGTCATGCTCTCGGAGCCACGGTGGTACGCGAGCCTGCGCGACACGCCGCCGCGCATCCGCTTTGGTCGAGATCAAAACGCGCTGGTCTTCGACGCCGCGCTGCTCGACGCGCCGATCGCGACAGCCAATGCTGCGTCCCTGCGCCTAGCCACCGAGCAATGCGAGCGACTGCTGGCGCAATCACAACAGCACGCCGCGGTGGTCGAACGGCTGCGGCGCATGGTCTTGCGCAAGCGGAGCGGCGTTCGCTCGTTCGAGGAGCTGGCGGTCGCCATGCACATGTCGCCGCGTACGTTACGGCGTCGGCTCGCCGAGGAAGGCTGTTCCTACGCGACCCTGGTCGAGCAGGAGCGCCGCAGCAAAGCGCTGGCGCTCCTGCGCTCGCCCGAGCACTCCGTCAAGGAGGTCGCCGAACGGCTCGGCTACGCCAACGTCGCCAACTTCATTCGCGCGTTCCGCCGCTGGACCGGGCAGACGCCGGCGTCCTACCGCCGCGGGGTGGCTGGCGAGCTCCCGCGCTCGCCAGCAGAGTAGTGCGCGCGGCAATGCGCATTTCGAGAGAGAGCGCCCTCCGCCCCGCGCTTACTTGACTGTGCACCTCGTTGACTGCGCGAGGCCGGCTCGACGCCGGCAGCGCTTGTTGGTGCATGAAACCGTACGGATCATCATGAGGATCCATATCGTTATGGCAGCACGCAGAGGGCGCGATCGGTCCAGGAGACGGCTTCGGCGTCATGGTCGACGTCGCGATCGTCGCCGAGCAAGAACCAAAAGCGCACCAGGGTCCCCGCCGGGTCCACTTTGTCGGCCGCGGGGGTGCGCCAGGTCAGTTGCAAGATCTGACCATCCATCTGCTGATTGTCTCGTACGATATCGAAGTCGCCTGCGGACGCGTAGCCGAGCACCCGCGGTATCTCCGTCTTCGCGGTCGGCGCCTCGCCCGGCACGATCGAGCGCTCTTGGTAGGCTTCGCGCGCGCCGGGTACGAGCTCGACTTGGATGCCGATCGCGTCTTTCTGCGTCTTGAGCTCCAAAAAGCCCTGGCCCTGGCAACCGTTGACGGGCGTGCTCGCGCCGGCGCGGCTCGTCCAAGGCATGCCGCTCGCGATGGGCGACTTCATCGCGGCCTGCGACCAGGAGACGGTCGCGATCGACGGCGTCATGTTGCGATCCGTCGGGTCGCGCTCGATGCGAAAGGGCGACGACAGGATCAACCCGTTCTTGCTCTTGTCGGCGCATGGGTTCGGGAAAGAGATCGCGTTATCGAGATCGCCGGCGGTGAGCGAAGCGAGCAGGGCGGGATCGAACGGACTGTTCGGACACAAGAGGCCCTGCACCAGCAGCTCGCCCTCGTCCGGGGCGAGCGTGGCGGCGTCGGGCACCTGAAACATGATGGCGGGCAGCGTGTCGGGCGGCAGCGCCTGCGGGGCATCGAGCGGACTCAATGCGACGAGGGGCGCGTCCGGATCGCAGGTGCCGATGTTGTCGCTGCCTCGTCCGAACCGGCACACCGCGAACAGATAGGTCCACGGCACCTCCGGTCCGGGGCTCACCACCAGAAGCTGGTAGTTCGCGCTCTCGCCCGGGCCCGGCGTGGCGCGGTTTTCGTCGCCTACGACCGACACCTGACCGGCGAGAGGCCGGTCCTTTTCGATGTGCTCGGGCGGGTCGAAGTGCTGCGACGCGCATCCGGAAGAGGCCAGCGCGAAGACACCGAGTAGTTCGATCGAGCGGCGCATCAGAACTGACCTCGCACCCCGAGCGCGGGGATGATCGGCAAACCGTGGACGACACCGCGCTGGGTGCGGTCGTAGTTGTAGAAGACCGCCTCCTGGTTCTGGTGATTGAGCAGGTTCTGGATGTCGAGATAGAACGTGATGGTTTCGCGCCGCGTCGTCCACGTCTTGGCCAGGCGCAGATCGACGCGGTTGAAGGCGGAGTTGCGCGCGCTGTTGACGGCGCCGAACAGCGGTTGATAAGCGCGTGAGGTCGCGTTGAACACGCGACCGTCGATGGGCGTGTAAGGATTGCCAGTGTAGTAGCGCACGGCCCCGCCGATCTCGTAGCCGCGCGGGAACTGGTAGAGCAGCGCGAGCGTCAGGCCGTGTGTCTGCTGGAAGTCGAACTTGCGCCAGGGCAGATCGGGGTGATCTTTGCGCTCGGAGTTGAGCAGCGTGTACGAGAGGATGCCCGTGTAGTGGGCGCCAGTCGGTTGCACCTGGCTCGAGACCTCGAGCCCGTAGATGCGGCCGATGCCGGCGTTCGTGTACTTCGGCTCGGCGGCCGTCTCGCCCGTGACCACGTTGCGCCAGATCTGCTTGTAGAAGCCCTCGAGCCCGAGCTTCACGCCTTCAACCGGCTCGTAAGCAAGCGCGTTCGAGAACTGCGCGTTGAGGATCGGCTTGAGGTGCGTATTGCCGATCGTCCTGTTGGATTCTTGCGGCTGGGGCGGCTGACTGTAGAGGCCCGCGCCGGCGCGCCACGTCCACTGGCGGTGCAAGCGGATCTCGATCACGAGCCGCGGGTCGATCGAGTAGGTCCGGATCTCGTCGAAGTAGTCGGCGCGCACGGCGCCGTTGATGGTGACTGGCCCGATGTCCTTGGCGAGGTCGACGTAGGCGCCCGGCTGGAACAGGAACCCCACGGCGTGCGCGCCGACTTGCTGCTGATCGTTCGGATTCGGGTTGCCTTCGCTCTGACCGATGTCGGGTCCGACGTAGGTGGCGCGGTAGTGTCCGCTGAACACGTCGACGCCGCTCACCAGGCGTAGGCCGGGCGCGAGCCGCGTGAGCCACTCGGCGCGCCCGTAGATCTGCGTGAAGTCGAGGTCGAGCTTGTAGTCGTCGCCCGCGCTCACGTGGGTCAGCGTCGGCCCCGTTTGCACGGTGACGAACTGGTCGGTGTTCGCGCCGATAGAGCGCTTCCAAGTGCCCTGGAAGTAGTTGAAGCGTGAGGTGAGATCGATCGCGTTTTCGGCGGCGGTGACGTTCGCCTCCGACTTGTCTTTGGTGATCAACCCGAAGCGGTCGGACGAGCCGTAGAACTGAAAGCGCAGGTTGTCATGGTCGGTGGGCCGCCAGGTCGCGAGGAACTGGTAGTCGTAGTAGGACGGCACCGCGGTGAAGTCGATCGCGCCGGAAGGTAAGGCGCGCAGCACGAGATCGAACATGCTGCGCTTGACGGAAGCGGCGATGGAGAAGCGCTTCGTGATCGGCCCTTCGAGCATCAGGGAGGCTTCGATCAAGCTCACGTCCGCGACGCCGTGCAGGCGATCGGTCTGCGGATCGCGCAGCTCGAGCTCGAACACGCCGCCTGTGACGCGACCGTAACGCGAGGAGAAGTTGCCAGGATAGAGGGTCGCCCCGCGCAAGAGCTGGCCGTTGACCACGCCGCGCAGTCCGCCGAAGTGGTACATCATGGGGATGGGCACGCCGTCGACCAAGATCAGGCTGTCGTTGGGGCTCGCGCCGCGGATGATCAGCATCCCGTTGCCGAACGGCGGGCGCGACACGCCCGGCAAGACTTCGACGGCCCGGATCGGATCGTTGCCGGTGCCGGGGATGCGATACATGAGCTTGCGGTCGAGTGTGCGCCGCGAGACTTCGCGCGGGGGGGCCGCGACCACGGCGTGCGCGCCGTACTCGCTCTCTGACTTGGGCCCGGCCGCGGCGAGCAGACGGTACACCACATTCGTCTCTTGTCCGGCCTCGACCGTCTCCTGATACTTGGCGGTCTGCAGACCGCTCGCGCTCACCTGGATCTCGTATGTGCCGATCGGCACATCGTCGAGGGCGAAGCGGCCTTCGGCGTCGCTCACGAGCCGGCGCGTCGTTTGGGCCAGGGGCTCCACGACGGCAATTTCCGCGGCCGCGATCGGGACGCTGTCGCGGTCATTGACGATCAGGCCGGACAGGCGCCCGGTCTGTGGGGGCGGGGTCGCTGGCTCGTCGGGCGTAGGCAGCTCGAATTGATAAAGATAGCGAATCCGCGACGCGATCGGCTGGCCGTCGCGGCGGGCGGGCTCGAAGCGGAAACGGCGCACGGCCTCGACCGCGGCCTCATCGAAACCGTGGCCAGCCGGCGTGACGACCTGGGCGTCGAGCACCGTGCCGTCGACGGCGATGGTGACGAGCAGCTCGACCGCGCCTGTGATGCCTTGTGCGCGCGCCTCCTCCGGATAGACGGCTTCGACCGTTTGGGCCAGCGATGGCGGCGTGAGGGACGGTTGCCCCGGCGCCGCCGGTGGGGCGGAGGGTGTGTTCGGCGCCGGGGCGGATGAAGGCGGCGCCGGAGCAGACGGCGGGGGTGTGGTCGGGGCAGCGGGTGGGCCGAGCGAGGGACCAGCGTCGCTCGGCTGCGCGCGCGCGGGCGGCGCGCCGAGGATGGCGGACAGCACGATGCAGGACGCGGCGACGAGCACGCGTGCAAGGCGAGTCGAGCGAGGGCCGAGCAGCGTGTTCGTCACGGGTCTGCGGCGCAAGGAGGCCGCCTCGAGCAAGCGAAGCATCGTCGTGCAACCGGGGTCTACCGCAGCGCTGGGGTCAGGGCACGGCCGAACGCGGTGTGCAGCGCTCATCTTCGATGATACTCCGGCGCGCTCTGCGCTTGCGAAGTAGACTCCGGCTCCGATGCTCTCGCCGATGCGCGGTGTCCTCTTTGCGTGTTCGGCCCTTGCGCTCGGCGCGTCGGGTTGTGGCGCGGCGCCGAGGAGGGCGCCCTCGGCGACAGCACCCGAGGGCGCGCTTTCGGGCACACCGACAATCACGGGCGATGCCCTGCCCGCGAAGACGCTCTCGCTCACGTTCGACGACGGACCGGATGCGTACACACTGACGCTCGCGCGCCTTCTGTCGGATCGCGACATCAAGGCGACCTTTTTCATCAACGGCTGTCGCTTCGTCGATGCGCCGCCGCCTGTGATCGAAAGCGGCAATTGTTCGCAGCACGGCTCGTTTCCGCGCGAGCTGCTCGCGCAGCTCGTCGCGCTCGGCCATCGCGTCGCGAATCACACCGAGGATCACGTCGACCTGCTCAGCCATCCCGAGCTGGCTATCTCGCAGCTCTCCACCATGCAGGCCGCGCTCGCGCCGTACATCCACGACGGCCGCTACTTCTTTCGCGCCCCTTACAATCGTTGGAGCGCGGAGCTCGCGAGCTCGGTGAAAGCGGTGCCGGCGTTGCGCGCGCTGGTCGGGCCTTTCCACAACGACGTCGACGGTTCCGACTGGGCTTGTCCGCGCGACGGGAAGACGCCCGCACAATGCGGCGAGCAGTATCTCGCGTCGCTGGCCAGCCGGCCCGCCCAAAACGGCATCGTACAGCTGCACGATCGCAACGAGTTCTGCGTCGGTTGCGACTACACGCTGCGTTTGGTCGAGTACTTGCTCGCTCGGCTTCCGCCGCACGAATACGCGTACGTGCCGCTGGACGCGATCCCCGGGCTCGGGGCCGCGAGCGATGCGACCCACCCGCATGCCGGCGCGCGCGCGGGGCCCTGACGGCTCTACATGAGCTCTTCGAGCATCCCGCGCTCGAACCCGCGCAGCTGATCGTTTTGGCCGCGCTGCACCTTGTGTGGCCACTCGGGGTCGGCGATCAGCGCGCGGCCGATCGCGACCAGATCGAACTCTTCGTTCTGCAGACGCTCGAGCAAGGCGCTCAGGTCGCTCACCTTGCCTTCGTTCATGGCGCCGCCGCCGCCCTGTGTGGCGAACTCGCTATCGAGGCCGACGCTGCCGACGGTGATCACGGGCTTGCCGGTGAGTTTTTTGGTCCAGCCCGCGAGGTTCAGCGAGGAGCCCGCGAACTCGGGCTGATAGAAGCGGCGCGTGCTGCAGTGGAAGATATCGACGCCGGCGTCGACCAACGGCGCCAAGAAGCGCGCGAGCTCATCGGGCGAGCGCGCGAGCTTCGCCGTGTAGTCTTGCAGCTTCCACTGCGAGTAGCGCAGGCAGATCGGGAGCTCCGATCCGAGCTGCTTGCGCACCTCGCGCACGACCTCGACGGCGAAGCGCGCGCGCGCCTCGAGCGTCCCGCCGTACGCATCCGTGCGCTGGTTGAGCCCCTCAC
>CAZYWR010001384.1:0-5275 GCA_964651185.1 uncultured Polyangiales bacterium | reverse complement strand
GGAGCCGCAGCCGCCGGTGAGCGCGATCGCCAGCGCGAGCCACGCGCGCGCGATCGCGGAACACCATGCATTGCTAGGGACAGGATCGCGCATAGGACGGCCTCCGTGCCCCTCGGTTATCACGAAGCGTCTGGATCGGATCGCGCGATTGCGTCGACGCTTCGCAATTCCGAGGGCACGGTCCGCTCTAACCGGAAACCGTTCAGTCCAGGTTCAGCGGATTGCACAGAATGTGAGGAGAACTGCAAACGCAGACCAGTGTACACAGGCGCGTCTGTCTGCGTGACGGGAGCGCGAGCTTACTCGAGCGGTGCGAGCGGGAGGCCAGGCACCGCGACGTGGAACTTGAGGAGGTTCGGCTGCGGCGGCTCATCGATGAAGCCGAAGGCGCGCAAGAAGTCGAGATCGGCGAGATAGAGCGTATGTTCGTCACTGCAGGCCGTGCCGAACGCCACGCTCGACGGCCCGTGCAAGATTCCGCCATGCGCGATCAGCGAGACCGCGCCGTGTTGGTTGACCTTTGCGAACTGGTCCTGGGCGCCGACCGCGACGTACAGGTTGTGCGCCTCGTCGAAGGCGATGCCATCGGCTCCGCGCAGGAGCGGACTCTCCGCGAACACCTCGATGCCGTGCGGCCGCCCGCGTCGATCGAGCGTGATCTTCAGGATCCGGCCGTGGTCGAGGTTGCCGACGAACAGGTGCTTTTCGTTCTTGTCGAAGGCGATGCCGTTGACGCCCTGAGGGCTGAAGAACAGCGCTGGGTTGTCGGGATCGCCTGCGAGCAGCGGGTCATCGAGCCAGACGCGCGGGCTGCCGTCGGGATCGATCTGATAGATGCGCCCTAGGATCGGATCCGTCACATAGAGCTCGCCGTCTCGCGCGAACGCCAGGTCGTTCGGTCCGCCGTTCGGATCGAGCACCGTGAACTGCTCGAGCTCGCCGGCTGCGCAGGTGCGCCATACGAACGCGCCTTGGACGCTCGGATCGAGGCTGGTGCTCGCGTTGTAGACGCAGCCGTCCGGTCCGACCTTGACGCCGAGCGCAAATGCATTGATGGGCAACGTACCGAACACCTCGGGCGTGCCGTCGGCCGCGAGCCGCCGCACGGTGCTGCCCATCGAGAGATAGATCGTTCCGTCGCCGTCGAGCGTGATCGATTCGGGAAGTTCGCCGGCCGCGGGGTCGAAGCTCTCGACCAGATGTGGCGTTTGAGCTGCCGCCGAGCCTGCCATGCCCGAGAGCACAAGTAGCAAAGCACCCGCACTGTGACGCGTCATTGGTTGTTCCCCTCCGTGGTGATGATCGTACAGGCAGGCTTTGCCGGACGGGGCGACGATCACGGTGACCACCCCAACCTGCGCGCACGAAAGTGCCGGACCATGTTCGCGGGCGTCGCTCGGACGCGCCGGTACAACGAGTGCGGTCGCTGCTGAGACGGCGGCAGCTCCGCCTCCGGTCTGCGACAACATCGCGTGCACGGCACCACGAGTTCCGTTCGCTTTCGGGCTTGGCATTCGATTTGCTCTCAAATGCCCATGCAAGTGCAGGCGCTGCCGGGTGCCAGTCGTGCGAGGTCGAGTGCAGCGACGGAGCGGACAGGAGGAGCGCGGTTCATGATCGACTCGGTGATGCTGTGGAACGAGCCGAACAATATGTCTCACTGGGATTTCGAGCTCGACGCGGGCTGGACGGCGTTCGCCGAGATGGTGCGCTTGGCCAGCACGGCGATCCGCGCCGAACGGCCGAAGCTCCCGCAGGTGCTCGGCGGGATCTCGCCCATCGACCCGAACTTCATCGACAACATGAAGTCGCAGGGCGTGCTCGATCACGTCGACGTGGTCGCCGTCCATGGCTTTCCGCTCGATTGGAACCACTGGCAGATCCACGAATGGCCGCAGAAGCTGCGCGAGATCGAAGGCATCGTCACGCAGCCGGTGTGGGTGACGGAGGTCGGCGTCTCCACCTTCGGCGCGGAAGAGGTGCAGGCGTTCGGGGTCAAGCGTACGGCGGAGCTCTTGATCGGGCGCGTGCCGCGCATTCATTGGTACAGCTTGTTCGATCTTCCGCGCGCGTGGCCGGCGACGACGCGCCACCGCGAGGCCGAGGGATCGTCTTACTATCGCCACTTTTACATGGGACTCTTGCGCGAAGACGGCACGCCGAAGCGCGCGCTCCACGACTTCGCCAGCTACGCGCCGGCGCTCGGCGTGTGCCAGTGGTTTCACTACGAAGACCCGCGGCTCGATGCTGGCGTGCGCTGGCTGCGGGAGCTCGGCGTGCGGCAGCTGCGCACCGGGCTCAGCTGGGCCGACAGCTTCCGGCCGAACGCCGAGGCCTGGTTCGATCGCCAGATGCGCGCGCTCGAGGGCTTCGACGTGACCCTGACGTTCTGTTTTACCCCTGAACATCTCGGGCGCCGGCCGCACCACACGAGCCCGCCGGAGCAGCTCGAAGGCTTTGCGGAGTTTTGCGCGCGCATGACGCGCCGTTACGTCGGCTGAGCCCTGCCATCGCGCGCGCCCGCGATCATGCCGGCGATCTCGGGCTCGAGCCGTACCTCCGCGAGCACCGCGTGCGCGGCTTCGGAGCGCATGCGGGCGAGCGTGTAGCGGACCTTCTTGACGGTGTGTTCAGGGCCAAAGTAAGCGAGAAAGCCGGGGCTGTTCAGCGCAAAGAACGAGAGCGCGTCGGCTTCGTTCAGGAGCGCGAGGTCGCGGTCGGCGCCTGGCTGCTCGTGCACCGCGACCAGCGCGGCGGCGCGCGCGAGCAGCTCGGAGGCGAGCCCGAGGTCGGACAGCGCGGCGCGCGTCATCTCGGCGCCGTCCGCGGCGTGCTGCAGCTTGAACGCGAGGTAATCGCCCGCGTGCTGCTCCACGCGCCGTTCGGCTTCCGAGCGCAGCCGCTCGATATCGTGAAAGAGCGCCGCGATTTGCAGCGCTTCGCTCGCGTCCGGCGCGAGCCGGAGGAGCCACTGCCAAACGTCGAGCGCGTGGTCGTGGTCGGCCCGCACGAGCGGCTTGCTGCGATCGTGCAGCGCCGCGTGGCGCGCCAGGATCGCGTCGAAGATCGCGCTGTCGGACGCGCGATTGCGCTGCGTAAAGAGCCGCTGATAGCGGAGCTCGACCTGCCGTCGCGCGACGCTGAGCGCAGGCTCGGGGCCGTGCAGCCGGAGTAAGAAGCCCGCGTGCGCGCCATCCTCCGCGGCGTGGATGCGGCGGTCGAAAGCGAGCAGACGCGCCTCCGGCGCGAGCCACGCCAGCGCATCGATCTCGATCGGCGTGAGTGCGCCATCGGTGTCCACTCCGCTGCGCCCGATCTGCCGGCGAGTCGCGAAATGCCACGCCGGGAGCGTCACGATCATCGCGCCTCTCTTCCTCCGCTTCGACCTACAGAGTGCAGCGATCTTGGCAAGAATCGTTCCGCGTGGGCGCGCGGGGCACATCCCTTGCACGGGGCGCCCACGGACATCGAGACAAAAGGCGACACAGCATGCCCGAATCCATGAACGCGGCGATCATCCTTCGTCCGCACGAGCTTACTTTGCGAGAAGTTCCTGCCCCGGAGCCCGGGCCGGGAGAAGTGGTTTTGGCGTTGGAGGGCACCGGCGTGTGTGCCTCCAACTTGCCGCTCTGGCAGGGCGCCCCGTGGTTCCAATATCCGCTCGGGCCCGGGCAAGGTGGACACGAAGGGTGGGGCGTGGTCGAACGAATCGGCGCGGGCGTGGATGCGCGCTGGGTTGGTAAGCGCGTGGCCGCCCTTTCGTACCAAGCTTACGCAGAGCGCGACATCGCGCGTGCCGAGCATCTGCTCGAGCTACCCGACGCGCTCGCGGGCCAGCCTTTCCCCGGGGAAGCGCTCGGTTGCGCGCTCAACATCTTCGCGCGCAGTCAGGTGGAGTCAGGACAAACGGTCGTGGTGCTGGGCATCGGTTTTCTTGGTGCGCTCCTGACGCGGCTCGCGAGCCGCGCCGGCGCGCGCGTGATCGCCATCACCCGTCGCGCGCACGCGCTCGAGGTGGCGCGTAAGTTCGGAGCCGACGTGTGCATCCCGATGCACGATCATGGACAGATCATCGGTCAGGTCGCCGAGCTCACGCAGGGTAAGTTCGCCGAGCGCGTGATCGAAGCCACCGGCAAGCAGTGGCCGCTCGACCTCGCGGGCGAGCTGACCCGCGAAGGCGGTCGCCTGATGATCGCCGGCTATCACCAAGACGGTCCGCGCCAAGTGAACATGCAGCTCTGGAACTACCGCGGGTTCGACGTGATCAACGCGCACGAGCGCGACGCGCGCGTGTCGTTGCGCGGCATGCACGCGGCGCTCGCCGCCATCCTCGAGGGCTGGCTCGACCCGCGCCCGCTCTACACGCACAGCTTCTCGCTGGCGGAGCTGGGAGACGCGTTCGACGCCACCGCGGCGCGTCCCGACGGCTTCATGAAGGCGCTCGTGCGCACGGGGGGCCGCTCGTGATCGCGCGCCAAGGCGACGATGCGGAGCGGAGCTCTCGCGGGAAGCCGCGGCTCGGTTTTCTCGGCGTGGGCTGGATCGGACAGCATCGCCTGCGCGCGGTGATAGAGAGCGGAGCCGCAGAGATCGCGGCGATCGCCGATCCCGACGACGCCCTGCGCGCAGCCGCGGGCCAGCTCGCGCCCAAAGCGCTGCTCGGCGCTTCGCTCGAAGAGCTCCTCTCTACGCCGCTCGACGGAGTTGCCATCGCGACTCCAAGCGCGCTGCACGCGGAGCAGACGGTGGCCGCGCTCGAGTGCGGTTGCGCCGTGTTCTGCCAGAAGCCGCTCGCGCGCACGGCCGCCGAAACCGAGGCCGTGGTGGCCGCCGCGCGGCGCGCGAACCGCCTCATCGACGTCGACTTTTGCTATCGACGCACGCGCGCGTTCCAGGCCGTCAAGGCGGTGCTCGCGAGCGGCGAGCTCGGACCCATCTACAGCGCGCGCTTCGTCTTTCACAACGCCTACGGGCCGGACAAGAGCTGGTATTACGACCGCGCGCTCGCCGGCGGCGGCTGCGCCATAGACCTCGGCATCCACCTGGTCGATCTCGCGCTCTGGATGCTCGAACGTCCGGCCGTGGCGCACGTGGCGAGCGCGCGATTCAGCAAGGGCCAGCGCCTTACCGCGAACAGTCAGGAAGTGGAAGACTGCGCCCTGGCGCGGCTCGAGACCGACACGGGGGCTCTGATCGAGATCGCCTGCTCTTGGAATCTGCCAGCAGGCGCGGATGCCGTGATCAGCGCGGAGCTGTTTGGTCCACGCGGCGGCGT
>CAZYWR010001383.1:0-1553 GCA_964651185.1 uncultured Polyangiales bacterium | reverse complement strand
AGAGCGCGCGATAGCTCCAGCGCTCGTCGGCGAACACGAGGGCGGTCGCGTGGGGCCGGGCGTCCACCTGCGCCACGAAGCGCGCGTAGACCGACTGGAACGCGTGCGCGGCCAGCGGCCTGCGAGTCGGCGCCGCGCTCGGCAGCGCGAGCGCGGCGAGCGGCCGCTCGGCGGCGCGCGTGAACGCCGCGAGCAGCCCCAGATAGTCGTCGAGCAAGCGCCGCGCGCTCGCCTCGTCGAAGCGGTCGTGCACGAACGAGAGCGCGATCTCGAGCTCATCGCCGGAGGCGTTGACGTCCAGCATCAAGTCGAACGGGATGGCCGCGGCCGCCAGCGCCACGGGCGTGACGCGCAGGCCAGAGAGCCTAGGCAGCGGCGCGGCCTCTTCGAAGTTGAAGGTCGCGTTGAAGAGCGGCGTCTCGCCGAGGCTGCGCGCGGGCGCGAGCTCCTCCACCAAGCGCGCGAAGGGCACGTCGCGGTGCTCGAGGTCGGCGAGCACGCGCGCTTGGGTCGCGCGCACGAGCTCCGCCGCGGTCTGCGCGCCAGACACGCGGGCGCGATGCACGAGCGTGTTCACGAACAACCCGATCAGCGGCTCGGTCTCGCGCTGCAGGCGGTTCGAGACCGGGACGCCCACGCGCACGTCCCGCGCGCCGCTGTAGCGGTGCAAGAGCGCGGCGAACGCCGCGAGCAGGACGGAGGAAGGTGTGCTGTTCGTCTTCGCGCCGAGCGCGCGCACGCCCGCGCCCAGCTCTGCCGACAGCCGCGCGACGACGCGCCCGCTGGCCGGGTCGCGCGCGCCCAGCTCTGCAGACAGCCGCGCACGGTCGCCCGGCAACGCGAGCGGCTCGTCGGCGCCGGCGAGCTGCTCGCGCCAGTAGGCCAGATGGCGCGCGCGCTCCTCGGCGCGCTCGGGCGCTCGCTCCCAGCGCGCGTAGTCGCGGTATTGCCGCGCCAGCGCCGGGACGCGCTGGTCCGTCTTCACACCGCGCGCGGCCTCGTACAGCGCCGACAGCTCGCGCACGAACAGATCGACGGAGGCGCCGTCCGCCACGATGTGATGCATGGCCACGAGCAGTACGTGGTCGCGTTCGCCGCGGCGCAGCAGATCGCAGCGCAGGAGCGGTCCGCTCCGCAGATCGAAGGGCCGCCTCGCCAGCGCGCCGAGCGCCGCTCCGCAGTCGCCCCGGACCTCGTGCAGCGGCAGCTCGGCCTGCGGCGAGCCGTCGATCACGGCGGCGGCGCCGGTCTCGCGCTCGACGAAGCGCGTGCGCAGGATCTCGTGCCGCTCCACGATCGTGCGCAGGGCCACGCGCAGCGCGGGCAGGTCGAGCTCGCCCTCGAGCCGGACCGCGCCGGAGATGGTGTACGCGGCGCTGTTCGGATCGAGCTTCCAGAGGAACCACAGCCGCTCCTGCGCGGCCGTCAGCGGCACGCTCGCGTCGTCGCCGCGCTCACTGCGCGGCAGCGCGGCCGTCACGACGGGCGCAGAGGTGTGGTCGAGCGCGCGCGCCTGGTCGCACAGCTTGGGCCACTCGAAGATGCGGCGCAGC
>CAZYWR010001382.1:0-2002 GCA_964651185.1 uncultured Polyangiales bacterium | reverse complement strand
CGCCGCCGCTCACCAGCGCAGCCTTCGGGGGACTCGTGCGCGCGCCCGCGCTCGATGCGTTGAACGCGGAGCTCAAGGCGCGCCCGCTCCGCGGCGTGCTGGCGATCGGCGTGTATACGCCGGATCTGCTCGGCGAGGCCAACCGCGACAAGGTCGAGCCGTATGCGGCTTGGATCGCGCGCGCGCTCGTGCCCGCGGTCCAGCGCACGTTTGCAGTCGCCAGCGGCGCGCCGCGTCAAGCGGGCGTGGACGGAGTGTCGTTAGGCGGCATGGTGGCGCTCGAGGTAGGGCTGCGTTACCCGGAGGTGTTCGGCGCGGTGGGCACCATGCAACCGGCGATCCGAGGGCGGGAAGCCGAGCTGGCCGCGCTCGCCGACCGCGCCAGGCGCGCGCAGCCCCAGGTTCTGCGCCTGCTTTCCAGCGATCGAGACCCGCTCTTGCCGGTCACGCAAACGCTCTCCCGGGAGCTGCGCAAGCGCCACATCGCGCACCAATTGGAGGTCACGCCGGGCGGCCACGATTATGCATTCAACCGCGGTCCCGGCGCGATCGAGCTCTTGCGTTTCCACGACCGTGCCCTGCGCGGCCGCACTCCCTGACCGGCCCTCGCGGGGCCCGCTCACGCACCCGCGCGGAGCCATCGCGCGCCCCTAAAAAGGCGCGAAATTGGCCCCAGCTCATGGGACGAAGAGGCCTGCTCGCCGTGGTTGCGATGAACGGAGCGAGAGGGTACGAATGCGTGATGGAACGCGTTCCGATGACTCCCGAGGGGCACGCCGCGCTGGTCACCGAGCTCAAGCATCTGAAACTCGAACGGCCCAAGATCTCCGAAGAGATCGGCACGGCGGCTGCACACGGTGATCTCAAGGAGAATGCCGAGTATCACGCGGCGCGCGAGAAGCAGTCCCACGTCGAAGGGCGCATTCTCGATATTGAAGACCAGCTGGCGCGCGCGGAGGTCATCGACACCAGCAACTTCTCGGGCGATCGCGTCAAGTTCGGCGCGTACGTGACTTTGCTCGACATCGATACCGAGCGCGAGATCCGCTACCGGATCGTGGGCCCGAGCGAGGCCAGCACGGAGAAGGGGACCATTTCGGTGACCTCGCCGGTGGCCAAGGCGATCATCGGTCGCCAGGTCGGCGACGAGGTGCAAGTGCACGCGCCGGGCGGGGTCAAGCGTTACGAGATCTCCGAGGTGCACTGGTCGCCTTGATCCGGCGCGCCGCGCGCGATGAAGTCTGATCTTCCCAATTTGTTGCTCGCGGGCGCGGCGCTCGCGGGCCTCGAGATCGCGGCGACCATGCTTCGCGGCGGTACGCTCTTCCTCAGCGCGGGCGAACGGCTGCTCTACGCCTTGAGCGCGCTCAGCGTCTTCGCGAGCGCCGTGCTCGCGATCGGCGCGGTCGTGTGCGCGGTCAGCGCTGCGAGCCGCGTCGCGCGCGTAGGGCGCGCCCTGTGCGCACTCTCCACGAGCGCTGCGGCGGCGGGCTTGCTCTGGTCGCTCTCCGAGGGCCGTCGCGTGCGCGACCTCGCCGCGCGCCTGCCCGCCGTGGCCGCGCTCGCGGGGCTGATCGGCGTGGGGACCTGGCTCTTGCTGCGCGCCATCGCGCGCCGCCGCCAACGGGCCGCGTCGATCGGTGGGATCGCCGCTGCCGCGAGGCCGGCCGCGGCTGAGCCCTCAGCGCGCAGCGTATCGCGTTCGGCTCTGGCGCTGCCCGCGTCTGCGCTGCTGCTGTCGGCGTCTTGCGTGGCCGCGAGCGCGCTGATCTTGCCGCGCAGCTACCCCGCGTTTCACGTGGGTCTCGCGCTCATCGCGAGCGCCGCCATGAGCGCGTCGGCGGCGCTCTGGCCCCTGCGCTTTTCCGCGCGCGCGGAGCGGCGCGCGCGTTGGATCGCCGCGCTCGCGGTCGCGCTCGCGCCGCTCTTGCTCGCGCGCTTGGCCGCGCATCCCACGGCCAGCTTTGCCGTGCGCGAAGCCGCGCCGTGGTCGGCGCGGCTT
>CAZYWR010001381.1:0-8435 GCA_964651185.1 uncultured Polyangiales bacterium | reverse complement strand
GCCGAGGCCTTTGATCAGGTCGAGCTGCGGATCCACCTCGTCGGCGCCGTCGATCGTCAGATCGATCGCGGGCGACTCTGCGAGCGAGACGACGCGCAGTCCCGCTGCGCGGGCTCGCGTGGCGATCTCTTCGGAGCACGGCACGAATACGTTATCCTTGAGCGCACCGGCCCGAACCAACACAGCGAGCCGCTGCAGCGCGTACGTCGCCGTACTGCCGGCGCCGAGCCCCACGACCATCCCCGCCTGCACGAGCTCCACCGCCCGTTCGGCCGCGCGCCGCTTGCTTTGCGCCCGCGGATCCGGCGTGGGGACGTTTGCCTTCACGAGCGCACTTCCAAGGCGAAGCCGCGAGGATTCTGCGCCGATGCGCGCTCGAGCAGCCGCGCGCCTGCCGCGCGATCGAGCAGCCAGTGCAGCGACCCGCTCGGACGTATGCGCTGCGCCGGCAGCACATCGGGACGCGCGGGCCCCTCCAATACGTCGACCACGCGCTCGGCCTTGTTCGCGCCCGCGACCAAGAACCACACCGCGTCCGCCGCGCCTAACACGCGCGGAAGCAAGGTGACGCGCCACATCGCGCGCGGGGGATCGAGCCGCGCCGCGGCCCACGCTTGCGCGTCGTCCACCGAGTGCGGAAACAAGGACGCGGTGTGGCCGTCGTCGCCTAGCCCGAGCAGGACCAGATCGAAGGGGCGTAGAGGCCCGCCCTGCGCATCGACCCCGAGCTCCGCGCGCAGCATGCGCTCGTACTCGGCCGCCGCGTCGGCGGGGTCGAGCTCGCCGCGGATGCGGTGCACGTGCGCCTCGGGCAGCGGCACGCGCGCGAGCAGCGCGTCTCGGACCATGTGATAGTTGCTGGCGAGGTCGTGCGGCGGCACGCAACGCTCGTCGCCGAAGAACAACTGGACGCGATCCCAAGCGACGCGGCGAGCGAGCGGCTCGCTCGCGATGCGCTCGTAGAGCGGGCGCGGCGTGTTGCCGCCCGACAGGCAAAGCGCGCAGCTGCCGCGGCGCTCGATCGCAGCCTCCGCCAAGGCGACGAGCCGCTCCGCGGCCTGTTCGATCAGCGCCGCCTGGTTTGCGAAGACTTCCACCTTGGTCATGGCGATCGCTCCTCGGCACGCTCGGAGGCTTGCGACCAGCGCCAGCTGCGCACCTCCGGCATGTCCTCTCCGTGCTGTCTGGTGTAGCGCGTGTGTTCGACGAGCTTGTCGCTCATCAGCTGGCGCACGTGGGCGGCGCGCGCGCCGAGCGAGGGCACGCGGTCGATCACGTCTTGCACGAGATGAAAGCGGTCGAGATCGTTGCGCACGACCATGTCGAACGGCGTCGTGGTCGTGCCCTCTTCCTTGTAGCCGCGTACGTGCAGGTTGACGTGGTTCTTGCGCCGGTAGGTAAGGCGATGGATCAACCAGGGATAGCCGTGAAACGCGAAGATGATGGGCTTGTCGGTCGTGAACAGGATATCGAACTGGGCGTCGCTCAAACCGTGCGGGTGCTCGCTCGTCGGCTCGAGTCGCATCAGGTCCACGACGTTGATCACGCGCACCTTGAGCGCCGGCACATGCTCGCGCAGCAACGACACGGCCGCGAGCGTCTCGAGCGTGGGCACATCACCCGCGCACGCCATGACGACGTCGGGCTCGGCGCCTTGATCGCTGCTCGCCCAGCGCCAGATGCCGATGCCTTCCGTGCAGTGCTCGATCGCCTGCTGCATGGTGAGCCACTGCGGCGCGGGTTGCTTGCCAGCGACGATCACGTTGACGTAGTTGACGCTGCGCAGGCAGTGATCGGTCACGGAGAGCAGGCAGTTGGCGTCCGGCGGCAAGTAGACTCGGATGATCTCGGCCTTCTTGTTGACGACGTGATCGATGAAGCCGGGATCCTGATGGCTGAAGCCGTTGTGATCCTGTCGCCAGACGTGCGAAGTAAGTAAGTAGTTCAACGAGCTGATCGGCCGCCGCCAGGGCAGCTCCCGCGCCACCTTGAGCCACTTCGCGTGCTGGTTGAACATCGAGTCGATGATGTGGATGAACGCCTCGTAGCAGTTGAAGAAGCCGTGCCGGCCCGTCAACAAGTAACCTTCGAGCCAGCCCTGACACTGATGCTCGCTCAGCATCTCCATCACGCGGCCGTCGGGCGACACGTGCTCGTCCTCGGGCGAGAGCTCGGCGTCGGAGGTGCGATCGGTCACCTCGAACACCGCCGACCAGCGGTTCGACTCGGTCTCGTCGGGGCTGAACACGCGGAAGTTGCGCGCCTCGCGGTTGAACACGAACACGTCGCGCACGAACTTGCCCTGCACGCGCGTCGCCTCCGCGTCGACGCTGCCCGGCGCCGGCACGTCGACCGCGTACTCGCGAAAATCGGGCAAGCGCAGCTCTTGGCGCAAGAGACCGCCGTTGGCGTGCGGGTTGGCGCTCATGCGCCGCGCGCCCTTGGGCGCGAGCTCCGCGAGCTCGGCGACGAGCGTTCCCCGCGCGTCGAACAGCTGCTCGGGCCGATAGCTCTTCATCCACGCTTCCAGCATGGCCAGGTGCTCGGGATTCTGCGCCAAGTTCGCGAGCGGCACCTGATGCGCGCGGAACGTGCCCTCCACGGGCAAGCCGTCGACGACCTTCGGTCCGGTCCAGCCCTTCGGCGTGCGCAGCACGATCATCGGCCAGCGCG
This sequence comes from uncultured Polyangiales bacterium, assembly GCA_964651185.1. GTDB lineage: Bacteria > Myxococcota_A > Polyangia > Polyangiales > DASUME01 > DASUME01. The sequence goes on along the minus strand of CAZYWR010001381.1, from coordinate 5,762 downwards.
GCCGGCGCTTCATGCGTCCTGCGCGCGCGTCTTTTTGAATCGCCTGAATCTCGTCGAGCGTCGCGTCGAGCGCGGCGGCCATTCGCCGGTGCACGGCGGGTGGGTCGTCGCCTTCGACGAAGCGCGGCGCATATCCGTAGCCGGTCAAGAGCGACGTGAGCTCTTCGCGGGGAATACGCGCGAGCACCGTCGGCCCGGCGATCTTGTAGCCGTTCAGGTGTAAGATCGGCAGCACCGCGCCGTCGCTCACCGGATTCAGGAACTTGTTGGAGTGCCAGCTCGTCGCCAACGGTCCGGTCTCGGCTTCGCCGTCGCCGACCACGCAACACACGAGCAGATCCGGGTTGTCGAAGGCGGCGCCGAACGCGTGCGACAGCGCGTAGCCGAGCTCGCCTCCCTCGTGAATGCTGCCCGGCGTCTCGGGTGCGACGTGGCTCGGGATGCCGCCCGGAAACGAGAACTGCCTAAAGAGGCGCGCCATGCCCTTCTCGTCTTGGGTGACGCTCGGATAGATCTCGCTGTACGTGCCCTCGAGATACGTGTTGGCCACGATCGCCGGACCGCCGTGGCCGGGCCCGATCACGTACATGGCGTCGAGATCGCGCTCCTTGATCGCACGGTTCATGTGCGCGTAAATGAGGTTCAGGCCGGGGCTCGTGCCCCAATGGCCGAGCAGGCGCGGCTTGATGTGCTCGATGCGCAGAGGCTCGCGCAAGAGCGGGTTGTCGAGCAGGTAGATTTGCCCGACCGACAAATAATTGGCCGCGCGCCAATAGGCGTCCAACTTGCGGAGCAGCTCTTCGGAAGGTGCGTCGCTCATAGCCTGGCTCTCCGTTCCGTCGTGCCGAGCGTGCGCAGCGTGTCCGCGGCGATCACCGATTCTTCGTCGGTCGGAATGACGCGTACGACGCAGGCACTTCGGTCGCTCGAGATGATCGGGGCGTGTTCGGCGTTGCGCGTGTCGTCGAGGGCGACACCGAGGTAATCGAGACCTTGCAGAATCCAGGCGCGAACGGAGGCCGCGCGCTCGCCGATCCCGCCGGAAAAAACGATCGTGTCCGCGCCGCCGAGCACCGCCGCGAGCGCGCCGACGGCCTTCTTCGCCTGATAGCAATACAGCGCGATCGCCTCGGCGGCGCGCGCATCCTTCGCCTCGCGTGCGAGCAGATCTTTCAGCGAAGAGCTCGAACCCGAAACACCGAGCAACCCCGAGCGCCGGTTGACGAGGTCGTCGAGCGCGTCGATGTCCATACGCTCGCTACGGCCGAGCCGGATTAACACGCCCGGGTCGAGATCGCCCGAACGCGTGGCCATCATGATGCCGGAGGTCGGCGTGAAGCCCATCGTCGTGTCGAGCGGCTGCCCGTCTCGCACCGCGCTCAAGCTCGAGCCGGCGCCGAGATGCGCCAGCACGACCTTGCCCCGCGCCTCGCGCGCGGCGACGCGGCCGAGCTCCTCGAGCAAATAGGTGTACGACAGACCGTGAAACCCGTAGCGGCGCATGCCGGCGGCTTCGTAGCGGCGCGGGATCGCGAGCAGACGCGCCACGCGCGGCAACGCGTGATGGAACGCGGTGTCGAAGCAGGCGATCTGCGGAAGCTCGGGCCAGCGCGTTCGAACGGCGCGGATGAGACCCAGCTCCGCCGGCATGTGATCGGGGTCGATCTCCCCGAGTGGTGCGAGCTCCCGCAACACCTCGTCGCTGATGCGCACGGACTGGCCAAACTTTGGCCCGCCGTGCACGATGCGGTGGCCCACTGCGCAAAACGCATTCGCGAGTCCTCGCCGCGCGAGCTCGTCCAAGCTCGCCGCGAGCGCGTGTGCGTGATCGGCCGCCTCGAGCGCGCGTGTCGAGAGCCGCTCCCCGGGCGCGCCGAGGCTCAGCTCGCCGCCATGCCCGCCAACGCCGTTTACGGTCCCAGAAAACAGCTTGCGCGGCGGCGTTGCGCCCGCGAACACCGCAAACTTCAAGCTCGAGGAGCCCGCGTTCAACGTGAGGACGGTCGGTTCCTGGTCCATGCGTACGGCCTACGCTGCGACGAGCCCAGGCGCGAGCTCCCGAGGAAACGCGGCGCGCTCAGCTGGGTCCGAGGATGGTGGATCGTAAAAGTAACCACGCCGCTCCCATCGGCTCGCGGCCACCCACATGTCACAACTTAAAATTCCAGCAGGATCCGTGCTGCCCATGCGCCCGTAGACCGGAACGGCGCGGCAGCGTCATCAGGTCGCCGTCCGGGTCGAAGCTCAAGGTACTCGAGCGACCGAACGGTCCAGTGGCCTCGGAGATTCCTGAGGACTGGCGCGCGCGACTCCACGCACGCGAGAGGCGCGGCTGCGCATACTCATCGAAGCATTCGGCGAAGTGCGCAGGAGCACGCGTTCACGCGTGCTTTGTTCCGCCTCAACTCAGTTCACCGTGCGCCGCGTCTTTTCGCTGATCGGCAGCACCGCGATTGCGAGCAAGCGTCGACCCACGATCGATTTCGCGTACAGGTGCACGCGTTGAAAGCCGTTTTGCGTCATCCACCCGGCGGGCTCATTAACTACGCTCTCGCCGCGCGCTGCACGCGCAAGCGGGTGCTCGCTGGGACCGAAGGGATCGCCATGCACCGTCACGAGCGTACCCGCCGATGCCCAGGCGCGCTCAGCAGCCGCCTCGTCTGCGCTTCCGAGGCGATAGAGCGCCGAGCTCGAAGCGCGCACGACCGGCGTTCCATCCTCCTCGGCCAGCAAGGCAACTGGAACCGGAAACTCGGTAATGGCCGCTTGCAGCTCTGCGAGACGTAGCTCGATGCGCTCCACATAACGCTCGATGCGCTCGTATGAAACGGCGTGCGCTTGCGCTCGCTCCGAAGCTCCTTCCAGCGCGGACAGTTGGCTTCGATACTCAGATTCGAGAGCCGTCATACGTTCAGCTTGCGACCGGGCGAGATCATCGAGGGTCTGATGTGCCGTGAATGTCGCATCCAAGCGCCGCCGGACGGTCACAACGCCCACCACGACGCCTGCTGCGAGCATCACGAACACAACCGAAGAGACCACTGCGGGGGCGTCCGCCGACCAATGGAATGAGGGTGCCAAGAGCAGATAGTCAATCCCGAGCGCCGCCGCGCAAGCGGTAGCCATCCCAGCGAGGCGTCCGCCGCACCACGCGGACAACAGCACCGCCGCCAGCGACGGCGCGTACCGCAGCGGCAACTCGGCCGCCAGCAGCAGTTGCACAACTATCAGAGGCGCGGCGCAGCAAATGCCGAAGGCCGCACGCACCGACGGCCGAGCTTCGCGCGCGCGCTGGAGAAAACCGGTCGAGGGAGGGATAGCGCTCATAACGGCACCAGAGTGTAACTCACCCGCAGCACGCCTCGCACCCAGGCAGCGTGGTCGCTGGTACTTTCAGGATGGTTCTCGGGAAGTTCGGCTCGCGCATCGCGGTTCGACCTAAACAGACCACGACAGCGCGAAGGGACCTAACGCCTGAATACTCAGATCACACCGCCCGCGATGCGAGCTTGAATCCCTGGCACATTTCCCAGAAGCGCCGCATGTGGCAAAAAGGGGCCAGCGCTCTGAACGTCAGAGCTCACCTCCTCGCGGAGAAACATCGCCCGATCAAGACGACGCTAATGCGCCAAAACACAGGCGATCGTGGCACCGCAGGCACCCGCATCGCGGACGAGCACGGCCGTACCAGATCCCAAATTGGTGGACGACGACGCGGCTATTCGTGATCCTGCGTGTTCGTCTCCCCATTGCAGAAGTCGGCGGTGCTTCAGACGTCTATGCCGTTGGGCTCATCGCAGCTTCTCATCCCGCGCCTTTTAGCGCCCGCGTGCCCTTACGCCGAACCGCACGCATAGGTGTCACAAACGTCACGAAGGTGGTCTCGATGAAGAACGGCGCGGCCCGCTTTCTGCTCGTCCTCCTCACCAGCCTCGGCCTGCTTACCTGGTCGGCTTACTACGTGCTCGTCAGCACGACGCGAAGCTGGTTCGAGCGCGATATTCAGTTGCGTGCGCGGCTGGCCGTCGCGAGCGCAGAAGTGAGCCTCATCGCGGCCTGGCGGGCGAACGACGCGAACGGGATAGCCGCGATCCTCGCGAGGATCGCGCGGGACGAGCGCATCATGGGCGCGGCCGTCTGCCCTGACGAGGGCAAGCTCGCGATCGCGACCTCGAGCTTTCCCGCTGAGTTCACGTGTGCGGCGATCCATGCGCGAGCGCGAGAGCACGCGTTGCGTGCCGACGGCGCCGAGCGATCCTCCTTCACTGCCGAGCTGGCGGGCGGCCCCGTGCAGGTATCCATCCACGGCATCGGCGCCGGTGACAGCCTTGGGTCGATCGTTTTGGTCCATGACCTGAGCTTCGTGAGACGCCGCGAGCGAACCACACGCAATCAGGCCCTCGCCGGCTTCTTCATCCTCGCGGCCTGCGCATCGGTGATGACCATGTTCGCCGCCCACTTTGCCTGGCGGCACTGGATCGAAGAGCTGCGCGAGGCGTTGGCGGGGCGCGCATCGCGCGATTTTCAGCCTCTCGCTGGCGATCTGCGTGAATTGGTCGAGCGCCTGTCGCAGGAAAGCGAGACCGGCACGAGCACGGGTCGCTGGACCCCCGATCGCCTCAAAGAGGTGCTTCGGCGACATTTGCGCGGTGAGCGCGTCGTCCTGCTCGCGAACCGCGAGCCGTACATCCACGAGCGGAGCGAGGCCGGAGAGGTCAGCGTGGTTCATCCCGCAAGCGGCCTCGTGACCGCGCTTGAGCCAGTGATGAGGACATGCTCGGGAACTTGGGTCGCGCACGGGGGTGGTTCTGCCGATCGAGAGAGCGTGGATGCCAGCAATCGGGTTCGGGTCCCTCCGGGAGAGGAATCCTACTGGCTTCGTCGCGTCTGGCTATCGAGTGAGGAGGAAGCGGGGTACTACTACGGCTTCTCCAACGAGGGGCTCTGGCCGCTCTGCCACCTTGCCCACACCCGGCCCATCTTCCGGGCCGCGGACTTCGCGTTCTACAAGGAGGTCAACGCGAAGTTCGCACAGGCCGTCTGTGAGGAGGTCGACATCGACGACCCGATCATCCTGGTGCAGGACTACCATTTCGCCCTCGCACCTCGCATGATTCGTGAGCGGCTTCCGGCCGCCACGATCCTCACCTTCTGGCACATTCCGTGGCCGAATCCCGAGCGCTTCGGCATCTGTCCTTGGCGCAACGAGATCTTAGACGGACTTCTAGGATCGAGCATCGTGGGGTTCCAAACCCACCAGCACTGCAACAATTTTCTCGATGCTGTCGACGCGTTCATCGAGTCGCGGATCGATCGCGAGCTGCGTGCGGTCGTGCAGCGCTCGCGCTCCACGCTGGTGCGCCCGTACCCGATCTCGATCGAATGGCCCGTCCGCCACTTGCGCGGCGTTCGTTCGCCGGAAGACTGTCGGACGGAGATCCTGCGCGAGCACGGGTTGCCCTCGCTGACGCTACTTGGGGTGGGTGTCGATCGCCTCGACTACACCAAAGGCATCGAGGAGCGCTTGCACGCGGTTGACGAGCTGCTCAACCGCCACCCTGAGTTACGTGGCAGGTTCGTGTTCATCCAGCTCGCGGCACCGAGCCGCACGCGCATCGACAGCTATCAGCAGCTCAACAAGCGCATCGACGGCGTGGCGCGCGACCTGAACAGGAAATGGGGGAAGGGATCCTATCGCCCCATCATCCTGCATCGCGCGCATCACGAACCGGACGCAGTGTTCCGCTACTACCGCGCCGCGG
>CAZYWR010001380.1:0-5601 GCA_964651185.1 uncultured Polyangiales bacterium | reverse complement strand
GTTCGAGCGCGACGTGCGGCGCGGCCGCCCTGCCGAGGTGCAAATCGTGTTGGACGGCAGCGACCCCAACCGCGCCAACGTCGCGGCCTCCGCGGTGGCCGCGTACTTCGCGCGCGAGAGCGAGACGCTCGGACGCGCGCGCCTGGCGCGCACCGCCGCGCTCGGCGCGCACGTGCCGCTCGTGCCGGACGTGCAGATCCGTTCGCGTGTGCTCTTCAACCCCGAGCTCGATACCTCGATCTACATGGTGCCTGGCATCACCGCCATGCTGCTCATGCTCATCACCACGATCGTGAGCGCGATGGGGCTCTCGCGCGAGCGCGAGCGCGGCACGCTCGAGCAGATCATGGTGACGCCGGTACCGAGCAGCGCGCTCATGCTCGGCAAGATCATCCCGTTCGCCCTCATCGGCCTGTTCGACTTCTTGCTGGCGATGACGACCGGCGCCTACGTGTTCGACATGCCGCTGCGCGGCTCGCTCGCCTTACTCATGGTCGCCACCACCTTATACCTGACCATCACGCTCGGCGCGGGCTTACTCATCTCCACCTTCAGCTCGAGCCAGCAGCAGGCGTTCATGGGCGGCTTTCTGTTCATGCTGCCGGCCGCGCTCCTGAGCGGCATCATGACGCCGGTGCGCTCGATGCCGGCTTGGCTCGGCGCGCTCACCTTGGTCAATCCGCTGCGTCATTATGCCGAGATCACGCGCGGCGTGCTCTTGCGCGGCGCGAGCGCGCGCGAGCTTTCGTTTCAACTCGTGGCCCTGGCCTTCACCGGCGTGGCGGTCTGCTCGTACGCCACGCTCCGTTTCCGCAAGCAGCAAGGGTGAATTCACGATGCGCGCTTCGTTCCGTTTGGCGGCCCTTTCTGGACTCGTGCTCATGGGCTCGGCCGCGCGTGCGCAAGACGCGCGTCCTCCCAATGCGAGCACCGGCTTCGATCTGGCCGGCGCGATCGCCTCGGGCGCGTCCATGACGTCGGACCTCGCTGCGGAGCGCGCGGCGGCGCATTCTCCGGCCGTCGAGCGCGCCGCGGCGCTGACGCGGGCTGCCGAGATCGCCGTCTTGCGCACGCGCGATCAACTCCTGCCCCGGCTCGATCTCGGGGCGCGCTACGCGCACGTGGACGGCTTTCCGAACGGGAGCATCTCGCTCGTCTCCGATCCGGCCGCGCTCGCGCAGGCGCGGGCGCTCGCAGACCAGATCGCAGACCCAGCCTCGCGCATCCTCTGGCAGCAGAACCTGGCGCAGCCGAACAAGATCATCGCGATTCCGCGCAATCAGGTGGGACTGTCGGCGCGCATCAGCTGGCCGGTGAGCGACCTATTCTTGCAGATCGCGCCCGCGATCGACGCGGCGGAGGCGGGCGCACGCGGCAGTGAGGCGCAGCGCAAAGCGCGGCTCGCCCGCGTGCGTCTGAGCGCGCGTGAGAGCTTTTACCAGCTCGCGCGGGCGCGCGGCACGCTGGCGGTCACGACGCGCGCCGTCGAGCAAGCCAAGAGCCAGCAGGAGCGCATCGACAGCGCCGTGCGCGCCGGCCTGCGCGCGCCCGCCGATGGCTCCAGCGCCGCCGCACGCGTGGCCTCGGCAGAGCAGATGCAGGCCGCAGCGGCGGCGGGCGCAGACGTCGCAGATGCCGCATTGCGCACGCTGCTCGACGACAAGGAGGGCACACCTTACGGTATCGCGGAGCCCATCTTCGAACGCGACCTTACCTTCGACTCGGCGCCTCCCGCGCAGCTGCTCGAACGCGCCCGCGCGCAGCGGCCCGAGGTGTTCGCCCTGCGCCAGAGCATCGAGGCCCAGCGGCACAGCGTGCGCGCCGCGCAGGGCAGCGCCTACCCGCATGTCGCGATCTATGCAGGCGCGGACTACGCGATGCCGAACCGCTACGTGATCCCGCCCAAGGCCGAGTTTCAGCCGAGCTGGGAGGTGGGCGCCACGCTCAGCTACGCGCCGAACGATACGCTCTCGGCGTCACGCCGCGACCGCGAGGGAAACGCGCAGATGGACGCCCTCAAGGCGGATCTCGCCGAGCTCGAACGCGCGCTGACGCTCGAGATCCGTCAGGCGTACGCGGCGCTCGCCAGTGCCCAGCGTACCGTAGAGTCGGCACGTGCGGCCGAGAAGGCGGCGCTGGATGCGTATGAGCAGCGTCTGGCCGAGTTGCACGCGGGCGAAGTGACGACGGCCGACCTGTTCGCCGCCGAAAGCGAGCTCAACCGCGCCCGCCTCGACGCGCTCGACGCCACCATCGATCAGCTGCTCGCCAGGGCCCGGCTCTCGTACGCGATCGGCGAGTGATCCCCGAGGCTCGAGCGCCTACGCTTGGCGAGCGCGATCTTTCGTTGCTGCCGAGTCCGAGCGCACGGGTCCGTGCTAACGTGCACGTTCATGGCTGGAAGGGGTGACTACAAGCTTGGTTCAACGCGCGACCATGCGCGTTTCACGCACGAACGCGCGCGCTCCCTTTCCCCGGAGGAGGGACTCGCCATACTCGAAGCCCTTCGGGGTATGCTCTATGACGACCCCCAGGCTCCACCCCGACTTGAGCGCGTTTTTGTCTTGTCTGATCTCCCACCGCGTGCGGTTCGTCGCCATCGGCGCGCACGTACTCGCGATCCTCGGTAGGCCGAGGTACACGGAAGATCTCGACGACCTGTTCATGTCGGCGAACCGCGCAGGGAGGGAACATGGCCGAAGTGAAGCGGGGAAGTGGACAGATGGCCCTGGTGACGGGAGCGTCCATGGGCATCGGCGTCGACTTGGCCGAGTGTTTTGCCCAGGATGGCTACGATCTGATTTTGACGGCGCGCTCGGCGGACGCGCTGCAAGAGGTCGCGTCGAGGCTCGCTTCGAATTTTGGCGTTCGTGCGACCCCGATCGCGCTCGACCTCGGCGTACCAAGCGGCGGGGCGCAGCTGGCGCGGGAGATCGCCCAGCGGGACCTGAGCGTCGACGTGTTGGTCAACAACGCGGGCTTTGGGCATGCCTCGAGCTACGCGGACGCGCCGCTCGAGACCCTGCTCGGCATGGTGGACCTCAACATCCGCGCGCTGGTCGAGCTGACCCACATTTACTGGAAGGGCATGCTCGCAAACGGTCGCGGCGGCGTCCTGAACGTGGCCTCGACCGCCGCCTTTCAGCCCGGGCCGCTGATGGCGGTCTACTACGCGTCCAAGGCGTTCGTGTTGTCGCTGTCCGAGGCGCTGTGGGAAGAGGCGCGCGGCACGGGCGTGAAGGTCAGCTGTCTTTGTCCCGGGGCGACCGCGAGCCACTTCCGGGAGCGCGCGGGAACCGGCAGAGTGCGGCTGGCGCGGGTGAGCAAGCCGATGGCCTCTGCGCCGGTCGCGCGCGCCGGTTACGAGGGCTTTCAACGCGACAAGCGCGTCGTGATCACGGGCATTCGCAACGCGCTAGGCGCGCGGGCAATCCCGTTCATCCCGCGCCGGCGCGTGCTCAAGATCGTGCGCAGTCTGCAATCTCCGGCGTGAGCTGACGCGGCCGCCGTGACGGGAGCGTGTATCATCGACGAGGTTCCGGCGCGGGCGGCGCCAATGCGTCACCCGGCATGACGGGCTCGAAGTCGGCGGCGTGCAGGATTTCGTCGAACCAGCGACCGCCGATCTCGCGGTCGACGGGGAATGATTGGTTCGCCGTGCTGCCGTTGAACATCTTACGGTTGCGCGCGAGGATCTCGTCGCCGATCGCGTCGAGCTCGCGCGCGCGGACCTTGGCGTCCGCGATGCAGTCGACCTCATGGACCACTTTCATGAACGCCATCGCATCGTCGATATCGCGGATGATGTTGTTCGCGATGCTGGGCGGCAAGAAGCCGATGTCACCTTTGATCTGCACGAGCGAGCGGACCGCTTCGTAGCCGACGCGCACCAGCTGCGCGCGCCGCAGCCACCTCGTCTCGTAGTTGCAGCGATTGATCAGGGACGCGCGCTCCATGCCGGCGCGGTGCTCCTCGACCGTGCGATAGAACGTGCGATAGCCGTGCTGCTCGGGGTAGGTAAAGAAGGTCGAAGCCGGATCGAGGAACGGGATCATCGGGCAGAGCAGCGGCACGACGCGCTTCCCTTTGAAGCGTCGCAGCAGCCGTCTGCAGTATTCGACGTTGTCCTTGACGGACTGCTCATCCTGCTCGGGCATGCCGATGAAGTACCAGATGTCGATCTCGAAGATGCCGGCGTCGAGCGCGCGCTCGATCCAGCGCTCCATCTGCTCGGGGGTGTATACGCCGCGCCCCGCGAGCTTCGCGATCTTCATGTCGTGGCTCTCCGGCGAGAGCGTGATGATGGTGCGCTTGTTCGCGCGCGCCATCGCGGCCAACGCGTCGTCGGGCGTGAGATGAAACTGTTCGTAGCTGACCGATTTGAAGCGCGAAGCCTGCACCTGCTCGAGGAAGAACCGCAGGCGCGCGGGCGGCTCATTGTACGAGCCGATCGAATAGAAGTGATATCTGTCCTGATCGGGGAGCGAGTTCATCGTGGAGAACTCGTACGCGATCTCGTCGAGCCCTTTGCGCGCCATCGCCCGCTTGCGCTTGAAGATGCGCCGGAAGGCTTCGCGCGAGCCGCCGCACCAGCCACAGTTGTACGCGCAGCCGGCGTTTTGCGTCGACAGCACCTCCAGGATCGGGAGCGTCTTGCTCGTCTGCTGCTGCGGCAGCTGGGACCAGTCGATGCCGCAGGCAAAGCTGTCCGGCGTGTGCGTGAACGGGTTGTCGACGGGCACGCCGCGCGACTTCCACATCAGGTTCGGGATGCCGCGTAGATCGGCGCCTGCCTTGAGCCGGTCCAGCAGCATCGCCATCGGCTCATGCGTGTCGTAGCCGCGCATCACCATGTCGATGAACGGGTAGCGAATCAGCTCGTCGGCGTAGTAGGTGGAGGAGATGCCGCCGAACACGACCGGCACATCCGGGTGCAGCGACTTGAGCAATTGTGCGATCGCCAGGCTGCCTTGGACGTGCACCATCCAGTGCAAGTCGACGCCGAACAGCTTGACCTCGAGCGTGCGCAGAAACGCCGGCAGATCGAGCGCGGGATACTTGAGCAGCACGGTCGCGAGGTTGACGATGCGCACCTCGTGATCGCGCTCGCCCAGGAAACGCTGGAGCGTCTTGAACCCGACGGGGAAGTACTCGTACAAGGGCGTGATCGGCACGTCGCCGGAGGTGCTGAGATACGGGTAGTAGATGTCCCGGCGTTCGCGAAAATCGAACGAAGCCGGCGCGTGAATCAGCAGCAGATCGGCTTTCGTTCGGACGCTGCGAACGGCTCGCAGATCGCGTCTGTCGCAATGGTCTTCTACGTTGAGCCCCTGAGTCATCGGCCTCCGCGATGGTCGACAGCCGAGTCCCTATCGGCATTGACTAAACGCAAAGTCTGCGCCAGCAGACAATGCTCATGGTCAGCGTAGATCTGCAATCGCTTTTGAGTGCTGCGTGGCTGAAAATTGGCGAACCGGAGCCGCGCACAGTGGTCAAGCCGGCCACCGACCTCAGAAGCAGCGACGCGGCGATAGCGTAGGATAACGTTTTTGCGTCGTGGGGTATGATCCGTAGGACCGATGATCGCTGAACCTCGTCCCC
>CAZYWR010001379.1:0-2912 GCA_964651185.1 uncultured Polyangiales bacterium | reverse complement strand
GGGCTACGACGCGTCGATCGCCCAGCAGTACGAGTGGATCGCGCTGCGCGAGCTCGAGCGCGCCACCATGCACGTGGCTGGGGCCGCGCCGGTGCGCGCGCTGCTCGTGCGCGGGCGCGCCGAAGACGCGATCGTCCGTGCGGCCATCGAGCAGTCGGCTGACCTCATCGTGATGGGCACGCGCGGGCGCAAGGGCCTCTCGGCCTTGCTTACCGACAGCTTGACCGAGCGCGTGACGCGGCGGGCGCGAGTGCCGGTCGTGCGCGTGTTTCCGACGAACCGTCGCAAGCCGTCGCAGCCGATGGCAGCGCGTCACGGCGCAGGCTGAACGGCGCGGCGTCTCAACGCAGGCAGGCGCGCCGCGCTTCCGCACGCGCCAGCCTGCGCCGCACGAGCCGCAGGCGATCGCGCGCGCCCCAGCGATATTTGTACGATTCGGTACCGCGCAGGAAGTCGAAGCTGGTGGCGCCCTCTTCGTGTGCCCGGTCGATGGCATGCGCGCATAGGAGCGCGCCCGGGCTGTAGCGGGCGAGCGCCGGATCGAACCCGTGTTGGTAGAGGCGCAGCGTGTCGCGCTCGCGGAGCGCATACAGCACGGCGCCGCGCGCGCCTGCCCGGGTAAGCGCGTACATGCGCAGGTGTCCGGACGCCAGCAGGGCCGGCGCTGCGGCTGCGTGACATGCCGCAGTGCGCGGGTCTGCAAAGCTGCTGCCGAGCTGGGCCCGCCGCGCCATATGCAGCGCGAGCAGATCGGCCAGCAGCGCGGGCAGGCGTTCGGCCGTCGCCGCTTCGAATGCAAAGCCGTCCGCGGCGGCGCGATGGCGCGCGACTTGGAGCGTCCGGCGCATGTTCTTCGAGAGCTGGGGCAAGAGCTCCGCGCCTTGCGGCAAGGACAGGGCGGGACACGGCTCTTGCGGCTCGAGCCGGCTCTCCCAGCTGCCGGCGCAATCACAGAGCGGCGAGAGCAGTGGCGAACTGGGGACGAGCTCGCTCCAGGCGCAGGCCTCGATCGCAGCACCCGCGAGCCAGCGCTCGAGCCCGCGGAGCGCGCCCTCGCGATGCGCGGGCTCGAACAAGACGTCTTGATAATCCGAGACCCCGGCGCCCAGCAGCGAAAGCACGCGGCGCGGTCCGTCGCGCCACACGAAGAATGGAGCCAAGCCGACCAGCTCGCGCTCGCGCCAGAAGCTCAGGGCGCGAAGCTCGCCGCGCAGCAGGTGGCGGACGTACGCGATCAGCCACTCCGGGCGTTGAAAGATGGTCGCCTCGGGGCAGCGCTCCCAGAGCGTGCACCAAGCATCACGCAAAGCCTCGAGCGCAGCGGGCGAGTCGAGCTCACGCAGCGCGAGCGAGTCGCCTGATACGTCGATGGAGATGCCCATGGGTCCTCGGCCCGCTGCGCGTGCCGGCGCTGCACGGGCCGATACGTCGGCGATCGAGCGCGATCCCTCCGCTGCATAGGCCGTGCTCGGCTCGGGTCCTGCGAGCTCGCGGTATGCAGCCAAGTAACGCTCGCACATCGCGGCCGCTGAGAAGCGCATCTCGGCCACGGCGCGACAGCGCGCGCGACTGAGCTCGGGCACCGCGCGCACGGCGGCCGCGAGCTGTTCGGGCGTGTCGGCAAGGAAGCCGGTCACGCCATGTTCGATCACCTCGGGCAACGCGCCGCGGCGCAGCGCGACCACGGGCGTGCCGGCGGCGAGCGCCTCCATGCTGACGAGCGAGCTCGTCTCGTCGACCAAGCTGGGGACGATCAAGCAACGCGCGCGCCTGAGCAGTTCCGCTTTGTCCAGCAGCCCGACCGGACCGACGAACCGCCGGCGCGCATCCAGACGCGGGGCGATCTCGCGTTCGAAGTAGCGCTGGTGCTCGGGATAGGGATAGACGCGACCCGCCACGATCGCCTCCAGGTCGAGTTGACGTGCGAGGTCGAGCGCGAGGTGGACGCCCTTTTCGGGGCAAATTCGGCTTAGCACCAACAGGTAGCCGCCAACGGGCGCGCCGAGCGCTCCGGCGGGCTCACGGCCGGCGCGCCCCTCGTGCTCGCCTTCGCGCGCGGGCGGCGCGAACGCAGCGAGCGGCACGCCGTTCGGGAGGAGCCCGAGCCGACCACGTAAGGTGGGCGGCGCGCTCTGACGCTGCGTTTCGGAGACGCAGTACAGCGCGAGCCGTGAGCGCGCGAGGGCGCGTGTCAGCGCGTGCTCCCCATAAAACGAGAGCGGCAGATGCAAAGTCACGAGCACGGGCACGTGGGCTTCGGGCAAATAGGCGTGAAAGTCGACGCCGTGCATGTGCACGAGGTCGACTCGCTGCTCGCGCAGCAAGCCATCCAGACGGCTGCGATAACGTGCGTGACCCGCCGCGCGCACTGCTTCGAGGAGCGGCCCCGTAGGCAGCGGCGTGGCGCACAACGCACCTTCCACGCGCGAGCCCTCACAGGCGAGCACCAAGGAGCGTTCACCGCGCGCGTGCAAGAACGCGTCGAGCGCGCTCAAGACCTGCTCTGCACCGCCCACTGCGCCCGGACCGACCGGCGCAAAAGGATAAGCCACGTTGAGAACCGTCAGCATCGTTCCGCGTTTCCCCGAGCTCGGGACGAGAGCCCCGCGCCCAACAGCCGTGCCCCGAACGCCGCAGGCGTTTGACGCACCTGCGCGCGTCGCCGCGTGGGCCGGCGCGGCCAGAAAAGAAACCTTACTCACAGCCTTCCACATACGCGCTGCGCTGGCACCACGAACCGTGGTAACGGTCGCAGTGGTCGAGCGCCACGTGGCGCTGCGCGCGCGGGGCCAGCACTAGCGGTCACTTCAGCAGTGTCTACTTAGACGCGACACTGGAGGCAGATGGCGCGAGACGCGAAAGGAGCCGGCACCACAGGGCGCTCCCGGACGCGTCGCGGCGGGCCTCGCGCG
>CAZYWR010001378.1:0-1942 GCA_964651185.1 uncultured Polyangiales bacterium | reverse complement strand
CGTAGTAATGGACCGCTTCGTCGAGCTCACCGGCGCGCTCGAACGCGTAGCCTGCGAAATAGCTGCCCGGCCCGAGCAACATGGCGGTGGGATCGTCTTCCACCTGGCTCAGGTATTTCTGCATCACGGCCAACCGGCGCGCTTCGACTTTGGCGCCGGAGACGTTGCCCTGCACCAGGTAGTTGACCATGTTGAGCGTGTTGATGAGCAGCTTCTCGTAAGGACGCGCTTTGTAGGGGCCGACGTTGTCGGAGAACAAGTAGCGGCCGATCTCGTGCGCCGTCGAACGCGAGAAGTCGAGCATCTCGACCTGTTTGTCCGCGGTCTCGAGATCGCGGCTCGAGTTCGGGTATTGCTGGAGCTCCTGCAGGATGGTGGAGCGGTCGAGCAAGAAGAGCGCGTTGTCGCCGCTCACCTTCGCCGGCAGCTCGGCGCCGCTGCTCACGCCGAGCTGCTTGTCACACAGCTCGAGCGCCTTGCCGGGATCGTGCCGATCGAGCGCCCGGCGTACCTCCACCGTATGCGCGGCGTGGCCCGCGCAGCCCACGAGCAACACGAGCGCGCCCAGGCCGTGCGCCCGCGCCGCCCAAGCCAAGCTCAAGCGAAGTCCCCGCATGGATCAGATGATGGCCTTGGTGACTGCCGCCTGATTCTGGAAGAGTACCTCGCTCGTCTCCACCGAGACCACGCGCATGAACAGGTAGTACTGCACGCGATGCGCGTTCGGGGCGCGCTCGTCGGTGGTGTAGACCCGGCCCGTGATCACGTAGCGCGCGCCGAGCTGCTTGCCCCAGCTCGAGACCTGCGCAGGGTCGAACGCGCCTTGGCTGTTTTGCTGGCGCTGGATCTCCTGCATGAGCTGCGGCTGCTGCTCGATGGCCACGACGCGCACCGGCGCCGAGTTGACGAGCTGCGTCTCGACCTCGGAGATCAACGCGCCGAGCGCGCTCTCGATGTGCTCGCTGGTCTCGTTGCGGATCGGCAGCACCGTGACCGGCGGGCGATTCTCCTGGGCCCAGACCGTGTAGACGCGCGAGTTGCGCATCGCGTCCATGTTTTCGCGCAGCATCTGCGACAGATCGCGCCGGTCGAGCCCCGTCCCCATGGCCGCGTAGTCGAGGCCGGGCGTGTCGGAGCCGCGCACGGCCTTGGGATGGTGCGCACACCCGGTCCCGCCTAGAAGCCCCACAGCCAACGCAAGCCCGAGCCAGTTATGGCGCTGCATCATATCCCACGTCCTCCACGATTGTGTTGCGGCGTACCTTAGCACTCGCGGACGCGCTACCGCCGCGCGCCGCCGGACATCACCCGTTCGCGGCGCTTGCAGCGGATTACTTGAAGCGGCAGCTCTTGAACGCGGTGACCTCGCGCGCCGGCGAGCCGCGCCGCGTGACCACCTCGGCGCTGTCGCCAGGCGCGACGTGCACGGTCATGCGGGGCTCGGGATCGACGTCGGTCCAAAGCTCGCATTCGACCGCCTTGGCGCAGCCGTTTCGCAGCGTCACGAAGTGCGTGTAGCCCATGCCGATGAAGCGCGCGCTGGCACGCGCCTGTGCGCATACGTCCGGATCTTCCTGCGCGCTAGAGGATGGCGGAGGAGGCGGCGGACGGCGCGCCGGCCTTTCGTCCGCCCGCGCGCCCACACCGCACAGCCAGACCAGCCCCGCCGCGATCGCTAGCTTCCGCATCGGCCCCCCTTTCGCACGCGCCCCATCGTAGACGGCGCGCGCGCCCGCTGCATTCACTCGTTCGGCGGATCACAGCCAAAGCGCGGCGCGAGCCGGTTCCACACCGCGAGGCGGCGGGCGTCGCGAATACGCCGCGCGAGCTCCGGCAACGCCACGTCCGAGAACCGCCCTGCGATCGACAACGCCTCGCCCTCGACCAGCGCAATGGAGATGACGCGGCGCACCTCATCGTACTGCGCGTCGGCGATCGCGTC
>CAZYWR010001377.1:0-3021 GCA_964651185.1 uncultured Polyangiales bacterium | reverse complement strand
ACCTGGCGCGCGCAATGCGGCTCACCGACGAGCAGGTCGAACGCGCCAAGCGGAACATCGTCGTCTTGCCACTTGCCGGCTTGTCCATGCAGCTAGTCGAGAATGACGGGCGCAACACGGTTGCCTCTGAGGCGCTTCATGAACTACGCCGCAGACTGAGCGAAAGCGAGTGGCGACTCGTCATCCTCGATCCGCTCTCCCGCTTCGCTGGCGCTGACAC
Source organism: uncultured Polyangiales bacterium (assembly GCA_964651185.1). Taxonomy (GTDB): domain Bacteria; phylum Myxococcota_A; class Polyangia; order Polyangiales; family DASUME01; genus DASUME01. The sequence continues at coordinate 2,801 of CAZYWR010001377.1, read as the reverse complement.
CGAGAGGGACAACGCGGCCGCAACGCGCTTCATCCAGGCCGTCGAGTCGCTCACACAGGCGCCGGGCGGACCAACGGTGCTGATCCCACACCACACGAACAAGCTTTCGAGGGAGGAGGGCGCGAAGGCCTCGGCGTCGAACGCCCGCGGCGCCAGCGCGATCACCGACGGCGGACGATGGGTCGCCGAACTCGAGAGTCGAGGCGACGACGGCGCCCGGCTCACGATCACGAAGTCGAACTACGCACCACTCGGTGCTCCGATCGAACTCGTGCGCGAGGGCGCGCACGGCGGCTACCTGCGCGTCGCCACGCCCGAGGAGGCGCGGCAGCGAGCCGCGGCGAAGCAGGAAGCCAAGGAGGAGGCGGACTCCGAACGCATAGCTCTCGTGGCCGAGAAGGTGGCTGCGTGGCTCGCCGACAATTCGGACAAGGCGAAGAAGTCGACTCGCGCGGCACTGGGACTGCGCGAGCAGGACGTGAGCAGAGCTTTTGACCTGCTCGAACGGCAGGGCCGCGTCGAGAAGACGAGCCGCTATGGCTACTCGATTCGGGGAGAGAAATGAGGTCCTCCCAGGTCCTCCCAGGTCCTCCCGCGGAGGACCAAAGGTCTCTCTCGGCCAGGTCCTCCGCTCCTCCCACCACCCGAAGGGTGGGGAGGACCTGGACGGGAGGACCTACGCCTCTCGGAGGAGCATCAGAACTCGGGAGGACCTGGAGGAGGTGCGCGAACAGACGCTCGAGCAAAAAACGCTCGAGCAAAAACGAACCCCCTGCCCGGAAACCTCCACCCTCCCGAGCAGACCACAACCGGTTACGTAGATGCGTGTCTGCAGACACGCTCTGCGTACACAATGAACAGACTGCGATGCAGTGTGAGTAGCCTATGAAGCTAGATGTGGCAGGTTCGCGGAGCGCGCAAAAGCGCGGGAAAATGCAGATTGATGGGATATCTTCGATGTGTTGCTGGTACGTTTGCTGGTACGTCGAAGCCGTTCCGAGCGTATGAGTAAGGCCTCTGACACAAGCGTTGGCAGTCCACGTTTTATGAGGAGTTTTCGCTAGATATGCCCATCGAAACCAGTCACGGCTCCGCGCGTCCCACGCTGCCGCGCAGCTCTGACCTCGCCGTGCCCGAAACGGTGGGCGAGCCGTCCGGAGTGCGCGACGCACGCGGACGGTTTGCGTCGGCGAACGGCATTGGCCGGGGCGCGCGCTGGAAGCACCTCCTCGCGGAGTCGCTCGGGCGAGACCTCACGGGCGAGGCAGGCCAGCTCGGGCGCGAGGCTTACCGCCTGTACAGGTCGTTCCTTGCCGACCTGCCGTGCGACTGCGCGAGCGTGCGAGCGATGGTGGCCGCGCGGGCGCGCGCTGCCGTCCTGGCGGCCCGCTTCGCCCGCAAGGCAGCCGAGGTAGGGCTCGACTCGGCGGAGGGCGCCACGGCGCTGGCAGAGGCCGCGCGCTGGGATGCGCGGGCCGAGCGCCTGGGCATCAGCTCGCTGGATGTCTCGGCCCGCCTGGCCAAGGCAGCCCGCTCGAGGCCCATCGACGCGCACGCGGCCGTAGTCGAGGCCTTCGGTGACCGCGACGAGGACGGGGAGGTCGGCGCGCAATGAACGTGACCCCTGCCGAGCGCGCGCTGCTCTCCAAGCCGAGCTGGACGGCGGACGAGCTGGTGCGCATCGCGTTCATTGCGCGCCGTCTGGCCGGCGTCGACGTGTGCCATCCAGGGCATTCGAACGACTGCCTCGATGCGTATCCACTTCCCTGCGTCTGCGGCGTGGGCGACGAGCCCGGGAGGTACGGGCCATGATCTCCACCGAGCAGCTCCTGACCTCGCGTGACGGCTTCGGCATCACCACGGCCACGCCTGCGCAGCGCGCTGCCTGCCGCATTCTCGACGGCAAGCCGCTCGGCGCGAAGCTGCGCGGGCACCCTGACGTGCAGGCGCTCGTAGGCGGTGCGGAGGCGCTCGACCGGCTGCATACCGAGCGCGGCTCCATCCCGCTCGAGCTCGTCTTCTTGGCCAGCATCCGCTCGGCGAAGACGATCATCGCGTGCGCCGCGGCCATTCGCATGACGCAGACGGTCGACGTCTCGAAGCTCGGTCCGGGCGAGGTGCCGCGCGTCAGTATGCTGTCGCTTCGTCTTGACCAGGCCGCGGTCGCGCATCGGCTGCTTGCCGAGACGATGAAGGCGAGCAGGGTGCTGCGCCGGCTGCTCATCAGCGAGACAGCGGACTCGCTCGTCGTGCGCCATCCGAGCGGGCGCCTGATAGAGCTCGCGTGCGTCGCCGGTGCGAAGGCAGGCGGCACGCTCGTCGCGCGCTGGTTGGCAGGCTTCATCGCGGACGAGGCTCCGCGCATGTCCGGTGCAGACGACGCTGTGGTGAACTTAGATCACACTCGCTCGGCCATCCTCGGCCGCCTGCTTCCTGGCGCGCAGGCGCTGTACATCGGCTCGCCCTGGGCGCCGCATGGGCCGGTCTACAATCTTGTGCAGGAGCACTGGCAGAAGCCGAGCGAGCATCTCGTCGTGCTTCGCGGCACGGGCCCGATGCTCAATCCGACGTGGTGGACTCCTGAGCGCTGCAGAAAGCTCGAGGTACAGGACCAGACGGCGTACGCGACCGATGTGCTCGGCGAGTTCGCAGATCCGGAGTCAGGTCTGCTATCACCGATCGCCGTTCGACAAAACACGCGCGAAAGCCCTCTCGAGCTCGTGCCTTCGGCCGAGCGTGACTACGTCGCTGCTGTCGACCCATCAGAAGGAACGGCAGGCGGCAACGCGTGGGCGCTCTGC
>CAZYWR010001376.1:0-6994 GCA_964651185.1 uncultured Polyangiales bacterium | reverse complement strand
TCCGTCTAATCTACGGACAAAACGGCCGCCGACCATTTGACATCGGTACTATGACCTGCCCAACATTCGGCGATTCTTTTGGGGAGGACCAAATGCGCACATGGCCTGTGGTAGCTGTGCTCTTGTTGGGTCTGTACGGATGTGGCGGCGACGACGGTGACGATGACGGAAAGGAAGATGCGGGGAACGACGCCGGCCATGATGCGGGCGGCGATGCGGGCGGCGATGCGGGACATCCTGCGGACGGCGGTGGCGGCTCCACGGACGGCGGCGCTTCCGACGCGTCGACCGGGCCCTCGGCCGACGCGGGCTCCTCGACCGACGCGGGCATGGACGGCGGTGGTGGGAACATCGACGGCGGCCTCGCGGACGCGGGCGAGAGCTTCGACAAACTCTACTCGGAGATCTTCATGACGCGCTGCGGTCCATGCCACAGCTCGCTCGACGGCGGCCACAAGTCGGGTGGGCTCTCGCTCGTGCCCAAGGATCTGAGCCAGCTCATCGACATCCACTCCACGGGCGCCTGCGCGGATGCGGGCTTCATCCGAGTGGTCAAAGGTCAGCCCGACATGAGTCTGCTGCTACTCAAGCTCGAGCCGAATCCGCCCTGCGGTCAGCGGATGCCTCGCGCCATCGGTGACGCATCGGCCATGTACTTGGATGATGCAGAAGTCGAACGAGTCAGGCGCTGGATCGAAGAGGGCGCCAACAACAACTGATCTCTCCAACATAGGAGACGAACGGGTCGCGAGGCCGCACGTCTCTGGGCCCCCTTCGTTTGTCGCTGAATGGGAGATCGCGAGCCGCCGGGCGGGAGTGCGTCGCGCGATCGAGCTGATCGCTGAGGTCGCGCGACCTGCAAGCGCTCGGCGATCGAAGTGCGCGCGAGCTTGCGTTGTGGAGCTCACGCGGCCCGCAAGCGCGCTGCGATCACCGCGCGCGCGAGCTTGCGGCGCAGAGCTCGCACAGCGACGGCGATCGAATTGATTGTGGGATGTTGGCTCCCTTGCGCGCGCTGCCGCGCGTTTGCGAGAGTGCGCCCATGCCTCGGCCTCGCAGAACTGCGCAGTTCGTCTCGAGCATGTTCGCAGGCTGCGCGTTCGCCGCGTGCTCGACCCACTTCTCCCCGCAGCCTTGCACGAAAGACGGCGACTGCGGCGGAGGCCTGGTATGCGAGCTGCGCGCGGCGGCGCCGGTCTGCGTCGACCCAGCAGACGCGCCGCTAACCATCGGACAGAGTGCGCCGATCAGCGGCACGAACCAGGCGCTCGGCACCGGCATGAAGCTCGGCATCGAGCTCGCGTTTCAGGAGCAGAACTCCGCCGGCGGCATCCGCGGCAGGAAGCTTCAGCTCGAGTTTCGCGACGACGCCTATCAACCCGAGCTCGCCGAGGCTGCCGCGCGCGCGCTGGTGGACGTTCAGGTCGAAAAGACGCCTCCGCATTGCCCCACCACCAACATGCCTGCGGTCACGGGTGATCAGATCTCGATGACGGCGCTCGATCGCGGGCCGAACGCCGTGCTCGCCTTCCTCGGCAACGTGGGGACGCCCACCATGGTACGCGCAGCGCCCGTGGCGATCGAGACCAGCACGCTGTTCTTCGGCGCGTTCACCGGTGCGTCCACGATCTTACGCGACGACAAAGCCATGGGCTGCAACCGCTACATCTTCAACGTGCGCGCGAGCTACGCCCAAGAGGCGCGCGCCACCATGGAGTACTTCGAGCACGAAGGCGTGAGCGACTACCGGCATCTCATGAGCTTCGATCAAGACGATTCGTTCGGTCAGGCGGGCTATGACGGTTTGGTGGCCGCTTACCAAGCCCTGGTGGGGCCGCTTCCGCCCAGCGCCGATCCGGTCACGCCGATCGCCCGCTTTCGCTACACGCGCAACGACGACACGAGCGTGCCTGCGCAAGCGGCCGCCGCGACGAACTATCTGACCAGCTTGCTCAATGCCAACACCGACCACCATACGGTCGGCATCCTGATGACTGACACCTACGGAGCCGCCGCCGATTTCATCGCTGCCGTGCGCAAGTGGCAGTTCTCGAACAACAGCCAACAGATCACCCTGAATTCCGCGGGTAGGCTCACGCTCTTGTTCAGCAACCTCTCCTTCGTCGGCTCGAACGCGCTCTCGGACCGGCTGGTCGCCGCCGGTTCGCAAGCGACGCCTTCTGGGTCGATGCCGCTCACCCAGGACGTGATCGTGTCGCAAGTCGTGCCGAACTATCAGAGCGATTCGAGCGACATCGTGACCGCCTACAACCGATTGATCGCCATGACCAACAACACGCCCTCCTTCACCTCGCTCGAGGGCTACATCAGCGCGCGCGTGTTCATCGCCGGGCTCGAGGCGCATCAAGGACCGTTCGATCCCGACCAGCTCATCGGCACGTTCGAGCAGCTGCCCGACCTCAGCCTCGGGGTCGGCGCTTCCTCCGGATTTTCGTCCATGAACCACCAGTACTCGAACTCGGTCTGGGGGACGAGCATCCGGCCGGATGGTTCCTTCAAGAATCTGTACTTCTGGAGCCCCAGCACTGCGATTGAGTTCTTCGAGTGAGGTCGCCTGCCATGAGCGATGGACAGCGGAAGGTGTTGGCGCCCGTAGATTCACGCGGGCAGCCCGTTACGATCGGGCGTTACGTCTTACACCGTCAGATCGCGCGCGGCGGGATGGCGACCATCCACATCGCGCGCCTGCTGGGGGACGAGGGCTTCAGCCGCATCGTGGCGGCCAAGCGGCTGCACCCGGAGTTCGCGGAGGACGCCGAGTTCGTGGCGATGTTCCTCGACGAGGCGCGCGTTGCCTCGAAGGTCCGCCATCGCAACGTGGTGCCGGTGCTCGACGTCGTGACGGCCGGCGAAGAGGTGATCTTGGTCCAGGAGTACGTGCACGGGGTGCCGCTGCACTGGCTCCTGCGCACGCTCCACCAGGGCAAAGCGCACGTGCCCATCCCGATCGCGGTGGCGTTCGGCTGTCAGGTGCTGGCCGGGCTCCACGCCGCGCACGAGGCGGTGGATGAGCTCGGCACGCCGCTGCAGATCGTGCACCGGGACGTGTCGCCGCAAAACGTGCTGATCGCGCTCGACGGATCGGCGCGCCTGCTCGACTTCGGCGTGGCCAAGGCGATCATGGCCGCGCACATCACGCGCGAGGGCACCTACAAAGGCAAGCTCGCCTACTCGGCGCCAGAGCAGCTACGCGGCGCGGCGACGCGTCAGAGCGATATCTACTCGCTCTCGGTGCTGCTCTGGGAGCTCATCGTGGGCCACCGCATGCACCGCACCGCGCAGAACGGCGCGGAGCTGGTCGCGACGATCATGAACGGCACGCTGCCGACCATCTGCGAAGCGCTCGAGAGCGAGCGCGCGGCGGGCGCAATCGGCGAGGCCGAGTGGCGGCAGATTCAGGTGATCGATCCGATCGTGAAGAAAGGCCTCGCCGTCGAGACCCGCGATCGTTGGGCGACCGCGCTCGAGATGGAGGAGGCGCTCGCGCTGGCCGTGCGGCCCGCGACGCCGAGCGTGGCGTCTGCCTGGGTGCGGAACGTCGGCAAGGAGTATCTCGACGCGCGCGACTGGCTCATCGCCAGCGAGGAGGCGAGCTGGCGCAAAGGTCCGCTCGAGGGCGGGCGGCGCTCGAGCGTGACTCGGACTTCGTCCATCAACCTACGCGTGTTCGCCGAGTCGGGCGTGGAGGCGCGCGGGCACCATGATCTCGGCGCGCGCGGACCGGGCGAACGAAGTGACGGCATGGCGGCGGATCTCGACGCCAACGCGTCCTTGAGCTCCATGTTTACGCGCGCAGAGGCGCAACAAAAGCTCGGTCCGTTCGCGATGGGGGTCGCCGCCTCGGCGCTGCTCGCGACGTGTGCGGCGCTCGGCACGGTCCTGTTCCTGCGCTTGAGCTCGGGGGACGTGCGCCACGCCGCGCCAGGCGCATCGCGCGCGGTCCCTGCGCTCCCTAGCGCTGTCTCGAGCCCCCCTGCGGGCGCGCAGACCCAGGCACCACACACCGGTCCGGGCAGTGAGGTCGAAGCGCGCGGTTCCGCGCGCGAGCGCAACGAGGTCGAAGCGCGCGGTTCCGCGCGCGAGCGCAACGATGGGCTCGAGTCCGGTGAGGGCGCAGGCGCTTCGCGCGTCCAGCTCGATATCGGGGAGACGACGATCGAGGGCGCGTCGCGCGCGTCGGGACGGCCGGCGCCTCCTCGCGCCAAGCCGGAACCGCGCGCGCGTCCCTCGGTAGAGCCGCGCGGTTCCGGGCGCGAGCGGACGGATGTCGACGCGCGCGGTTCCGGGCGTGAACGGACGGAGGTCGACGCGCACGGTTCCGGACGAGAGCGCAGCGACGGCGCGCGCCCCGCGGCCGTGGCCGCGCCGGTCGCGTCGCCGCCTGCATCGAGCGCACCGGCCAACGGTTGCAACCCGCCTTACTACTTCGAGGGCAAGAAGAAGATCTTCAAGACAGCCTGCCTCTAAATGAGCGGCCGCGCGTTTTGCGCGCGACCAAGAGATGAGGAGCGCCGATGACCTTTCTCCGTTTTCTCGCCTGCGCCAGCGCCCTCGCGTGCTTCGTCGGCAACAGGGCGCATGCCCGCGCCGACGACATGTCGAAGGACGCGTGCGTGGAAGCACATAGTCAGGGGCAGGATGCGCGCGAGCAGGGCAGGGTGACGCTCGCGCGCAAGTTGTTTCTGAGCTGCGCGCAGTCGTCGTGTCCGGCGCTCGTTCAGGGCGACTGCGCACGTTTCGCAGACGAGCTCGAGCGTTATCAGCCTTGGCTGAGCTTCGCGGCCCGCGACACGCAGGGACATGATCTTCCCGATACGGCGGTCTACTTGGATGAGGCGCTGCTCATCACGCGCCTCGACGAAGGCAGGCCGCACGAGGTCGATCCGGGCCGGCACGTCGTGCGCTTTTCTCACGCCGGTCGCGATCAGGTCGTGACGGTGATCGTCGGCAGCGGCGAGAAGGGCCGGACGATCGTCGGCACCTTCGACCTCGTCAAGGCGCTGCCGTCTGCGAGCGCGAGCGCCGAACTCTCGCGGAGCGCGGCGCCGAGCCGGCCGCGTCCGCTCGCGCCGCGGCTCTTGATGGGCGCCGGGGCGGTCGTCGCCGTCACGGGGGTGGCGCTCGCGGTGACGGGCCTGTTGCGCGTGCCGGCGAACTGTTCGCTCTCGAGCCACGACTGCGCGGCGCCGCCCGGCGACAAGACGCTCGATGACGCATCCAAGGCCGTCCGGCTGAACAACATCGGCTGGGCGATCGGCGGCATCGGCTTGGCCGCGCTCGTGGGCGGCACCGTCTGGTACGTCAAGGGCCTGCGCGGGGAGCGCCAAGAGCGGGTGCTCGCGCCTTGGTTTTCGCCCGCGAGCGCGGGCCTGTCCTTGCGCGGGCGCATGTAGCTCGGCTGCGCCGGGGCGCATTCCACGGCGTTACGCAACTGCGACCAGATCGTCGGAGAACTGCAGCAGAAGGCCGGCATGTTTTCGTGCGCATTGATCGCACGTCGACCGGTCTCCCCTGCCGGAGGTTCTCCCCCATGGCCCATGATCGCCGCAGGTTCTTACAACTCCTTGGCGCCGGCGCAGCCGCCGCCGCCTTTCCAGCTAGCATCAGGCGCGCGCTCGCCATTCCTGCCCATCACCGCACCGGCACCATCGCCGACGTGGAGCACATCGTCATCCTGATGCAGGAGAACCGCTCCTTCGATCACTACTTCGGCAGCTTGCGCGGTGTGCGCGGCTTCGGCGATCCGCGCGCGGTCGAGCTGCCCTCGGGAGACTCGGTCTGGCATCAGCCTCACGGCAGCGGTCACGTCCTGCCGTTTCATCCCGATGCGCAGAATCTCGGTCTGCAGTTTCTCGAAGACCTGCCGCACGGATGGCCAGACACGCACCAGGCTTGGAACGCAGGCAAGTACGATCAGTGGGTGCCCGCCAAGGGCACCACCACGATGGCCTATCTGACGCGCGAGGACATCCCCTTCCACTACGCGCTTGCCGACGCCTTCACGATTTGCGACGCCTACCACTGCTCGTTCATGGGCGCGACCGATCCCAACCGCTATCACATGTGGACGGGCTGGGTCGGCAATGACGGGCGCGGCGGCGGTCCGGTGCTCGACAACAGTGAAGCCGGCTACGATTGGCACACCTATCCCGAACGTCTGCAGAACGCGGGGGTCTCCTGGAAGATCTATCAGGACGCCGGTGCGGGGCTCGACGCGGCGCATTCTTGGGGTTGGGGCGAAGACGCGTACATCGGCAACTACGGCGACAACTCGCTCCTTTACTTCCATCAATACCAGAACGCGGCGCCCGATAGCCCGCTCGCCCAGCGCGCGCGCACGGGGACGAACGTCTCCGTCGGAGGCACTTTGTTCGACGATTTTCGCCGCGACGCGCGCGCCGGCAAGCTGCCGCAGGTCTCCTGGATCGTCGCGCCCGAGGCCTACACCGAGCACCCGAACTGGCCGGCCAACTACGGCGCCTGGTATGTCTCGCAGATCCTCGACGCCCTGACGGCGAACCCGGAGGTGTGGAGCAAGACTGCCTTCTTTCTCATGTACGACGAGAACGACGGCTTCTTCGACCATGTGGTTCCGCCCACGCCGCCTGCGTCGCGCGCGCAAGGTCTGTCGACTGTCGATACGCGCGACGAGATCTTCGCGGGCAACTCGCGCTACGCGAGCGGACCTTACGGCCTCGGCGTGCGCGTGCCCATGCTCGTGATCTCACCCTGGAGCAAGGGAGGCTGGGTGAACTCGGAGGTGTTCGATCATACGTCGCTCATCCGCTTCATCGAGCAGCGCTTCGGCCGCGAATATCCGGGCCTGGTCGAGTCGAACATCACGCGTTGGCGGCGCGCGGTGGCGGGCGATCTCACCTCGGCCTTCGACTTCAGGTCACCGAACGACGCGCGCGTCACGGACGGCAAGCTGGACATCTCCGACTTCCCCAGGCCGGGGCCCACGCCGCTGGGC
>CAZYWR010001375.1:0-5833 GCA_964651185.1 uncultured Polyangiales bacterium | reverse complement strand
CGTCCGGCCGGCGCGCCGTCGACCAGCACCTCGACCTCGTAGGCACCGGCCTGCGCGCGCAGCGCCTGCGACCTCGCCGCCGGTGGCAGCGCACACGAAACGAGCGCCAGGAGCGTGGCAGCGAACGGGATCGCCAAGGACTTCCGGAGACGAATGTACATGCGAGACCTCCTGTCCCGTTCAACGCAAGGGCCGGCGGAAAGATCTGGTCTCGGCGCGAATGCACGTCGCAGTGCTCGCGTGCGATCTGGCGCACCGCCGCGGCTCGTAACCGTAAGCCAGCGCGCACGAGCGCACGCGCGTTGCAGTGCCTCGAACGAACGCCACGGACGTTGCGCGGCACTGGAGCGCGCGGGGGGAGCTCGCGGGTACTACGGAGGCTCTTACGCGCGACGTCGGCGCCGGCGAGTCAGCAGGAGCGACGCGATCGCCCAAGCGGCCCACGCGTCTGGCGCGGCGCTGCCCGCGCCCGCCTGGCATCCCGACGAGCTATTATGGGTTTCGGGCTCGTCGTCGGCCGAGCTCCCGGTGCCCTTCGACGTCTCGTTGGCCGCGTCCTTCACGCGCGCGTCCGTCGCACCGCCCGCGTCGACCACACCCGCATCTGACGCGCTCCCTGCATCGCTCCACAAATGAAGCTCGGTGTCGAAGTCTCTCCAGGGCTGGTCGCACACGGCGCCCGCGTCGCCATCGCAAGCCACCGGCTCGGTGACCTGCTCGAACGTGAAGAATGTTTGGAACGTCGCGCCCTGGTCGTCGGAGTACCAGATGCCGTTGGTGTTGGGCGCCATGTTGGCGCACATCCAAAGCCGGTCTCCCCGATATTGCAGACAGCTTACGGTCTGCACGCTGCCCTTGAATACCTGATCGAAGTGCGCGCCGCTATCTGTCGAAAGGTACAGGCCACCCATGCCCGCGATGCCGAGACCGAGCCATAGCTTGCTGCTGTCGGGCGCGAACGCGAACGCGTTCGGTTGCACCACGCCGTCGAGCACCGTATCGAAACTGGCGCAGCGGTCCATGCTGCGCAGGATGCGGAACTGCGTCTCGAGCTTGTCGATCGGCGCGTACCCGAACATGACGTCCGGGTTGTTGGGATCGACCGCGAGCGGAGTGACCTTCTCCGAAACGCCGGCATCGGGCACGACCGGCATGACCTTGCCGGTGAGCGCGTGGTCCTCCCACGTTTTTCCCGAGTCCTGCGAGACCGAGCAGAGATAGGTGACGCTCGCCACCGTCATCTGATCGGTGCGCAAACCGTAAGCGTAGAGGCGCTCGGGCGCGGAAGGCGCCGGGATCAGACCCGAATAGAACTCGTTGTCGTCGATATGAAAACTTTCGGACCACGTGTTGCCGCGGTCCGTGCTGGCGAACACGCCCTGCGTTCCCTTCAACGTCGGAACCGTCAGGAACAGATTGTCCGTCGAATCGGGCGCGCTCACGACGCTCGCGATCGACGCGTCGGGTAGCCCGGTGTTCGTCTGCTGCATCGTGCACAGGCGATCGGTGCTCTGATACACGCCGCGATAGATCCCCAGCGTGATCAGCCCGCCGTCCCCCACGAACACGGAGGGGTTGTCGGACACGGTCGCGCCATAGCCTTCGCAGCAGCGCAAGCTCAAACGCATGCCGCCGTCCACACGGTCGGCGAACACGAGCCCGCGATTCGAGACGACCACGGGGAGCTCGTCCGCGTCGTCGCTTGCCCAAACCAGCTTAAAGCCTTTGGGCGGATCATGCGCGCTCGCCTGCGCCGCACAGGCCCAGACGAGCGCGCACAACGTCAATCGACGAATCACTGCGATCCTACTGCCGGGTGCCTACTGACCGAGGCACACCCCTTTGCCGTGCATGAATGCGCCCTCGGGCCCGTCATCTTGCAACGCGTACTGCGGGTACGCGTACGTGAACAGGTAGCACATCTCCTGCGTCGTCGACTGGCCCGCGCAGTTGGGCGCGCTGTAGCTGCAGGTCGTGGTGATCGTCTCGCCGGGCATGAGCACCTCGTTGGCCGGGTACGCGATCTGATACGCGAAGTCGAAGTCGGCATCGTGGAGAACACGCGTGCTGCCGTCCGGGCTGTTGATGATCGACTTCAGGTGCGTGCCCGTCTTGTGCAAGTGCGGCACCATGAACAAGATGTGAATCGGCTCCTGCGCGGTCGGTGCGCAGGTGCCCGTCCACGTGTCCTCCGGATCGAGGCACACGCCCGTCGCGTAGGAGATGGTGCCGCCCTGATCGTACCCGAGCCAGCTCAGGCTCGCGATGTTCGCAGGCTTCTGCTGCACGCCGCAGACCTCGACACCGGAGGCGTCCTGGGCCGTCGGATCGTCGCTGTTGTAGTGGATCTCGACCGAGTACGTGGTCGACGGTAGCTCGAAGGCGACGTCACCCAACTTGGTGAAGTCCATCGGCACTCCACCGGGTGCCCAGCCGTGGACGAGCTCGCCGCTGCCATGTTGGCCGATGGTGTCTGCAATGCTGCCATCCGCGACCGGCTCACGATAGAGCAGCCAGTGGTGGAGCACCTTGCTGTTGTCGATCACAGGGCGCACCAGCTTGCCGTAGAGCGTGCCCTGCCAGGGTGCTTGAAAGCCGAAGTTGACATAGCGATCGACGGCCGTTCCCAGCTGGAACTTGGCGTTCTTATCGCCCTCGGCGTGAGCCAAGAACTTGTGACAGTCGAGGCCGGTCGTATCGATGTCGCTGCCGTCGCTCACGGGCGGCGCGCCGGCGTCGCCGCTCGAGCCCGAGCAAGAACCGGTGCCTGCAGGCGCGTCCTTGTCGAGCCAGGCATTCAACGTCGCGAGGTCCGCGGCCGACAGTGGATTGATGGGAGGCATCGGCTTGGTCTTCGCGTTGATGCGCGTCTTGGCCAGCTCGTAGACCTTCTTGCTCGAATCGGTGACGCCGTCCGCCTGGAAGTCGGCGAGACTGGTCAGCGACATCGGCGCACCGCCCGCCGGGCTCGCACCATGACAGGAGCCGCAGCTAGTCGTGACGATCTTCTCGATGTCGCACGGTAGGCTGCCGCCCGCGCCGCTGGACTTGCCGCCGCCCGCATCCTTGGCGGGAGTGCCGGCGTCTTTGGCCCCACCCGTGCTGCCGCTCGTCGTGGACGAGCCGCCCGCGTCGTGCGTCGTGCTCTTGCCTGCGTCTTTGGCTTTGCCAGCGTCGTGGCTCGAGGAACTCGAGGAGTCGTCGTCGTCGCCCTCGGAGTTGGCGTTGCTGTCGTTGCCGATGTCCGGCGCCGCGTCCGAGCCGCAGCCGGTGAGCCAGGTACCCAGGGTCAGGGCCGCCGCCATGAGCCCGGTGCGAGACCGGCTGAAGTGCAAGCTATCCATGCTGATTTCCTCCACCACGAAAAGGCTTTGCCAAAACGTTCGCGACTCTCAGAAGGAGAGCGCCGCAGGCATCCTCCGACACGTGCACCTTCCCGTCACCACTATGCGCGCGCACGTGTTGCCCAGTGAGCATGCACGACAAGCGAACCTCTTTGGAGGCCAAATCATACCTCTCTTGCGGCCAAATCGGCTTAAAAGAGAAGATCGCCGACCGACATGAGCGTTCCTGACTGTGATCTTCCATCCGCAGCTCAATGCGAACGCAATGATGCAGTGGCTTCGCGCGGATGTGTGTGCTGATCGGATTCGACCTCCCGGCCGATCGCAGCGCGCACATTCTGGTAGCCGCGCGCACGCAACAGGCGGCTGAGCTCACGCCGGATCCGGGCAGGCCACAAAGGTCCGCCATAAATGAACCCTGTGTACGCCTGCACCAACGTGGCGCCCGCGAGAATGTGTTCGAGCACGTCCTCCGCCGAAGCGACGCCGCCAACGCCGATCAAAACCATGCGCCCGCCGACGCGTGCGTAGAGCCGGCGCAGCACCGCGAGCGCCCGCGGCCGAAGCGGCGGACCGCTCAGCCCGCCGACGCCGACGCGCTCGCACTCCTCCACCGATAGCGACGGGCGCGCGATCGTCGTGTTCGTGGCGATGATGCCGTCCAGACCGAGCGCCAAGGCGAGCTCGGCCACGTCGTCGATCTCTTCGTCGGCCAGATCGGGGGCGATCTTCACGAGCAAGGGCACGCGCCGTTCGGTCACGATGCGATCGAGCGCCGCACGCACGGCCGCGAGCAGCGGCCCGAGCAGTTCGGCGGTCTGCAGCTTGCGCAGGCCGGGCGTGTTCGGCGAGCTCACGTTCACGACGATGTAGTCTGCAAAAGCGCCGAGCCGCTCCGCGCTCGCCACGTAGTCGGCCACCGCATCTGCTTCGGCCACGCGCTTGGTCTTGCCGACGTTGATGCCGAGCACCGCATCCGCGTGACCTGCGCGCTTCGCGAGCCGCTGTGCGGCCGCGAGCGAACCGCGATTGTTGAAGCCGAGGCGATTCACGAGCGCGCGCTGGCGCAGCAACCGAAACAGGCGCGGCTTTGGATTGCCGGGCTGCGGCTCGCCCGTGAGCGTGCCGATCTCGATGAAGCCAAAGCCCAGCGCGTACAGCGCTTCGTAGCCGAGGGCGTCCTTGTCGAAGCCCGCAGCCAGCCCGAGCGGACAGTCGACCTTACGCCCGAACACCTCGATGGCGAGCGCCGGATCGGGCGGGCTCGTCCAACGTCGCAGGACGCGCCGCACGAAGGGCGCGCCGAGCACGAAGCGCAGCAAGCCGAACCCGAGCTGATGCATGCGCTCGGCGTCGAAGCGCGCGAGCACGCGCTCGAACAGCAGCCGATACATCGGCCGCCGATAGCACGCGCTCGCCTCCCCGGCACGGCTCCGGTCCCTTCCCGTGTCTGATCTGACTACGCTCGCCTGCTGGGCTCAGCGGGCTCAGATCAGCCCGGAGATGTGTGTGCCGCGGCCCCCGTCGTAGAACTCGACGGTCGCGTAGGTCCCCGAGCGCGTGAGATCTTGCCCCGGGCGCGGCGGCTCCGGCCGCGGGCTCTTGTTCAGCCCGCGAAAGTCTTTCGGATGCGCCACGACGACCGGCACATGCGCCGTGCGCACCAGCTCCTCGGCCGCGCCCCGGTGGAACAGCTTGCGCAATGCCCCGGGCGTGCCCGCGCCGATCACGATCATGTCGGCATCGAGATCGACCGCCACTTGATGGAGCTCGCGCGCGACGGGGCCGACGCGGACGTGATAGCCCAAGTCGAGCCCCCACCCGCGATCCGCGCCGTAGATGAAGAGCGTGTCGCGCACGTAGCGCTCGAGCTGCGCCATGACCTGGCTCAAGCTGTCGGACAGCTCGTCGATCAACCGCGCATCGTGCAGCTCGGCGCTCACTTCGCGCACGTGCACGAAATCGAGCTGCGTGCGCGGCATCAGGCGTGCGAGCTGCATGCCTTCGTGGATCGCGTGGCTCGAGGCGAGCGAGAAGTCGACCCCGATCACGACCCGGAATTTGTCCTGTATTGCTTCTCCCATTGGCCGCCTCCTGAGTGCTCCGGGAGCGCGCCCGCGCGGCGGAGGCTGCGACGTCGTCGCACCCGCACCGCGGCCACGAATCCTCCCCGACTGCAAACGTACACCCTCATTTGCGCCAGTGGCCAACCCTTTTCTGCGCGATCGCGTCAGTCCGTCGCGCGGATCGCTACGCAGAGCGTGAGCCGGACCACCTCAGCTTCGTACGGCGCCCGGTGGGCGCGCGAGGCGGCGCGTTAGACGGACCAAGCGGCGCCGGCACGCGTCTTCGCCCTCGCAGGTCGCCGTCTGCTCGGCGTGCGGCAACGCGCGCGCGGGCTGCTTCAGGCGATGTTCGTAGAGCTTGGCGAGCGCCAAGTGCACACGCGCACGCTCGCGCTCGTCCACGGCGCGCTCGAGCGCGCGCTC
>CAZYWR010001374.1:0-1911 GCA_964651185.1 uncultured Polyangiales bacterium | reverse complement strand
CGGCTGCGCGCTCGGCCACAAACGCGCGATCGATCGCATCTATCACCTGACCGGCAAAGACGAGTCGCAGCTCTTGACCTTGGTATGCGCAGATTTGAGCGACATCGCGCGCTACGCAGTGGTGGAGAACCCGCAGTACCGGCTGCTCAAGCGGCTCTTGCCGGGCCCCTACACGTTCATCTTGCCGGCCACGCGCGAGGTGCCGCGCATGCTGATCGGCAAGCGCAAGACGGTCGGGATCCGCGTGCCCGATCACGCCGTACCGCGGGCGCTCGTGCGCGCGCTCGCCACGCCGCTGGTATCGACCAGCGCGAGCTATCGCGGGGAAGAGCCGCTCAATGATCCGAACGAGATCGTGGCGCGCTTCAAGGGCATCGAGCTCGTGCTCGACGCGGGCTACTGCGGGGTCGTGCCCTCGACGGTGGTCGATCTGACCGGGCTCGAGCCGCAGGTCGTGCGCGAGGGCGCCGGCTCGGTGGACGCGCTCGGCTGAGCATTGCGCCGCACTTCGGTCGCGGCGCGGTCCTCCAGGGCAGGTCCGCGATGCGGCGGGCGAGCGCGAGGCGCGTTCTACGCGCGGCTGGCGAGCGTGGCCACGCGATCCCAGATGCGGTCCGCCAGCGCGCGTTTGCTGAGCCGGCCGAGCGGCTCGTCGCCGAGCGCGTCGACGAACGTGGCGACGTTGTCTTCGCCGCCCAGACCGTCTTCCGCGCGATTGGCCACCACGAGGTCGACGCGCTTGCTCACCAGCTTGTCGCGCGCGTAATCGAGCAGGTTGTCGGTCTCGAGCGCGAAGCCGACCAGGATCGGGCGGGTGCCGGCGCGGGCGGCGCCGAGCTCGGCCAGGATGTCGGGGTTCTTCACCAGCTCGAGCGTGAGCGTGTCGCTCTTCTTGAGCTTGTGCTCGTGGCGCGTGAGTGGACGGTAGTCCGCCACCGCCGCGGTCATCACGATGGCGTCGACCTCGCCGCGGCGCGCGACGATCGCGTCGCGCAGCTCGAGCGCAGAGCGCACGGACACGAGCTCGCAGCGTGCAGGCGGCGCGAGGCTTACCGGCCCGCTCACCAAGATCACCCGCGCGCCGCGCGCCGCCGCGCGCTCCGCCAGCGCGTAGCCCATGCGCCCGCTCGAACGATTGCTGAGAAACCGGACCGGATCGAGGTCCTCGACCGTGGGGCCGGCGGAGACCAGCACGGACAACGCGCCCAGATCGCGCTTCGCGCCGAGCGCGCTCTCGAGCGCGTCGGCGATCGCGACTGGCTCGCTCATGCGCCCGGGACCTTCTTCGCCGCTCGCCAGCACCCCGTGCACCGGGCCGATGAAGGTGGCGCCGTCGCGCGCGAGCTGCTCGACCGCGCGCTGGGTCGGCGGCGAGCGCCACATGCGATGGTGCATCGCAGGGGCGAAGAACAGCGGCGCATCACTGCAGCGCAAAGTCGCGAGCACCGCGTCATCTGCCAAGCCGTGGGCGGCGCGCGCGAGCAGGTTGGCGGTGGCCGGCGCGACCACGATCGCGTTCGCCCAGGCGCCCAGCTCGACGTGGATCTCCCCTGCGTAGCCGGGGTCCCAGATGTCGATCACGGGCGGGTTCCCGGTGAGGCCGGTGAAGGTCACGGGCCCGATGAAGCGCGTGGCGCTCGCCGTCATCGCGACCCGCACGCGCGCCCCGCGCCGCATCAGCTCGCGCACCAGCTCGACCGCCTTGAAGGCAGCGATGCCACCTCCGACGCCCACGACGATCTGCCGGTCTTGGAGCGACATCGTCGGAAGCTAGCGGATCGCGATGCCCGGCGCCGGAAAGCCGTCGCACAGCGCCTTGGCGTCGCGCTTGATGCGCTCGAGCCGCGCCTTGTCTTCGGGGGCCTTCACCACTTCGGCGATCCAATCCGCGATCTGCGCTGCCTCCTTCGG
>CAZYWR010001373.1:0-1642 GCA_964651185.1 uncultured Polyangiales bacterium | reverse complement strand
CCTGCGTTCCGACCAGAGACGCGGTCACAAGCAATTCGACGAACGCCCAACCGAAGCCGGCGAAGTACCAAATGACGGGCGCGAGCAACGCCAGGTAAGCGTAGCGCGGTACCGTCGCCCACAACTGCTCGAGCTCCGCATAGAGCTCATCGAGCCGCTCGATCTCGGCCTCGTACTTGCGAATGTGCACTTCGTCTCTCATCTCCGGTCCCTCAAGTAGGGCCGCCGGAAGGCCGGGGCAACGCTCGCCAGGCGATCAAGCGTTGCGCCGGGCAAAAGCACGTGCCCAGTCGACGAATCGGCTCACCTGCTCGGGCGTGGTCGCGTTGTAGATCGACACGCGGATCCCACCGACCAGGCGATGACCTTTGATCCCGACGAACCCCGCCTCTTTGGCCTCTGCCACCATCTTCGCGTCGAGTTCGGCCGTGGGGAGGCGGAACACCGGGTTCATGAGCGAACGGCTCTCGCGCTCGACGGTGCTGCGAAAGAAGTCGGGCTGCCCGTCGATCAGGCCATAGATGAGCGCAGCCTTCTCACGGTTACGCTTCTCCGCAAACGCAACCCCGCCCTCTTCCTTCAGGACCGCGAGCACGTTGCGCAACATGTAGATGGAGAAGGTGGGCGCCGTGTGGAGAAGCGAATTCTCTTTGGCGTGCTCCTTGTAGCGAAAGATGCGCGGGATGTCCTCGCGACCGCTCTCGATCCATGCTTTGCGCGCGATCAGCACGGTGACGCCAGCAGGCCCGATGTTCTTTTGGGCGCCCGCGTAAACCAGGCCGAAGCGAGAGAAGTCCAGAGGCCGCGACAGGATGTCGCTCGACATGTCGACCACGAGCGGGACGGGGCCGGTGTCCGGGAAGGCGTGGAACTGCGTCCCCATGATCGTGTTGTTGCTGCACATGTGCACATACGCGGCCGCACGGTCGAGCTCGAGCTCGTTCTGCTTGGGCACG
This sequence comes from uncultured Polyangiales bacterium, assembly GCA_964651185.1. Classification (GTDB taxonomy): domain Bacteria; phylum Myxococcota_A; class Polyangia; order Polyangiales; family DASUME01; genus DASUME01. Next base: position 686 of record CAZYWR010001373.1, on the reverse strand, counting down.
CGCCGGCACACGCCATCGGCTTCTTCGACATTCGCCGCGATCCGGATCTTCCCCACGAACTGGGCTTCCGCATACGCCTTCTTCGCCCAGACCCCAGTGAGCAGATAGTCCGCGCTTCGGCCGGAAGGGAGCAGGTTGAGCGGAACGAGCGGGAACTGAAAGCTCGCGCCACCCTGCATGAACAAGACCTGATAGTCAGCCGGCAGTGCGCACAGCTCGCGCACGAGCGCGATGGCTTCCTCGTGCACGCGCTCGTAGTCCTTCGCGCGATGGCTGTGCTCCAAGATCGACATGCCCGTGCCTGCGAAGTCGAGGAGCTCGCGCTGCGCACGCTCGAGGGCCGCAAGGGGAAGCGCAGCGGGACCCGCGTTGAAGTTGATGACGCGCTGGACCATGGCTCGAGCAACGTACCTGACCGGAAACATTGCGCAAGCGCAGCGAGCCATCGACGAGGCAGCACCAGCGGCCCGCGCAGCGCCGGCCGAAATCGCACACTCAGCGCGCGTCGAGAACGGCAGCGAGTAAGCCGCTCGCCGAGGCCGCGAGCGCGCAGCGGCGCCGGCCGAAATCGCACACTCAGCGTGCGTCGAGAACGGCAGCGAGCAAGCCGCTCGCCGAGGCCGCGAGCGCGAGGGCTTCATCATCGTCTTGGGTGCGTGGGAATTCGAACACCGGTGCACCCAAGC
>CAZYWR010001372.1:0-1559 GCA_964651185.1 uncultured Polyangiales bacterium | reverse complement strand
GAGCAGCTGATCGTAACGTCCACCGCTCGCGAGCGCTTCGCCCGGCCCCTGCGCGAGCAGCGCGAAGCTCACGCCCGTGTAGTAGGCCGCCCCGCGGATCTCGCCGAGATCGACCCCGAGCCGGGGCCCGAGCCCGACCGCCGCGAGCTGGCTCGCCACGTCGCGCAAGTTGGCGACGTGCACCGCGGCGTCGGTGCCGCGCACGATCTGCTCGGCTTCCTCGAGCACGTCGAGCCCTCCGTGCAGGTGGGCCAGCGCCACGATGCGCGCGCGCGCATCGCGCTTCACGCCCGCGCGCGTCAAGACCAGCTCGAGCTGCGCCTCGTCTTTGCGCGCGAGGGGCTCGGCCGCGCGCTCGAGCAGCGCCGGCGCGTGCTCGCGCAACAGCGTGCGCCCCACGCCGACGTCCGAGAGCTCGAGGCGAAAGTCGGCGAGCCCCGCGGCCGTGCAGGCCTCCGCGCTCAGCCGGATCACCTCGACGTCCGCCTCCGCGCCCGAGATCCCGACCAGCTCTACGCCGACTTGCGCGATCTGTCGCTGGCGCCGCGCCCGCCCGCGGCGGCGCCGGATGACCGTGCCTTCGTAACGCAGGCGAAAGGGCGGCGGGTAGTCGCCTAGACGGGTCGAGATCACGCGCGCGATTTGCGGCGTGATGTCGGGCCGGAGCGCCGCCACTTCCCCGCCGTCCGGCTCGACGAAGCGCAAGAGGTCGCGCGGATCGAGCGCCAGGCTGCGCTCGAACACCTCTACGCGCTCGAACAGCGGCGTCGTGATCAGGTCGTATCCGTAACGCTCGAACACGCCTTGGAGCTGCTCGCTGACCCTGCGCCGCGCGTGGGATTCGGGCGGCAAAAGATCGCGCATGCCCGCGAGCGGGGTGAGCGCCGCCGCTCGCAGCTGCGCCTCCATAGGCTCGACGGCGCGCTTCTTCACGGCAGGATCCTCGTCGGGCAGCGCGGACGAGCGAATCGTCCGGGTTCAAGCGCGCGCCTGCGCGCGCACTAACAAAATGCTGCGCGCGGCAAAGCCCGGCCAGCGCCCAAGCGCGAGCGGGTTAGCATTCCGTCACCCGCGAGGCAAGCTCGTTGGCCTCAACGCTGAATCGTCGAATCGATGGGGTCGGGCGTGTTCGCGTTCGTCGAGATGCCCGGCTTCCATTCCCAGTTCTTGTTCGCCGGGATGTTATTGACCAGCGTGGAGTCGCGAATGGTGAGCGTGCCCTTCTTCGACTGATCGTTGCTGGTGAAGAACACCGCCGCGCCGAAGGCGCCCACGCCGGACGTGTTGTCGCGGATCTGCGTGCCGCAGATGGTCACGTCCATGCCCACGCCGTCGTTGTAGATCGCGCCGCCATTGCCGCCCGAACCGACCTCGTGCTGGCCGTTGTTGATGAAGCTGCACATGCTCGCGTCGTCGTTGTTGGCGCCGTGGCCGATGGCGCTGTTGCCGTCGAACAGCGAGTCGTAGATGAAGTTCGTCGTAAACAGCGAGCCCATCGCGCCGGCGTTGCTCGCCTTGTTGTTCTTGAACGTGCAGCTGACGATGTAAGCCGGCTTGGA
>CAZYWR010001371.1:0-3653 GCA_964651185.1 uncultured Polyangiales bacterium | reverse complement strand
CGAAATGACGCTCCGGGACAACCACCCGGCAACGCTTGTGACTTGCGTATGCTGCGAAAGCGAAGGCCGGCCACACGATTGCCGTGAGGAACGCGACCAAGAGAAGCCAATTTTCCAGACCCATCGCGACCTCTGGACCCGCGAGCCCTCGTGGGTAGCAAGCCGACAGTCGCTTATAAAACGATTGGGCCGCGAAGATCCGGCAGAAAAATGTGCCCCGGTGACCAGGCGCGGAAGCGCGGCTCGCGCGCCCAGCTGTGACGAACTGCAGCGACTGCCCCGGCGCCTGCGCGCTCCGGCATCTCTCTCGCGCGAGCGTTCTCAAGCCGGTGGGCGCGGGCCGAAAGCGTCGCGCGCTTTAGCCGATCAGCGCGCGATAAGCTCGCGGATCGTCGCGCATGCGAGCGACCACCTGATGCTTGCGCGCGTGATAGTGCTGCACGTCGCCGTGGGCGGGTTCGATCACACGTTCGGCGCTGTTCATCGAGCTCATCGCGTGCACGAGGTTGGGCGCCGTGCCGGCCGCGACTGCGGCGAGCATGGCTGCGCCCAAGAGGACGGCTTCCGGTTCGCGCGGCATCACCAATCGACAACCCGTGATGTCGGCGTGCTCGCGCACGAAGACCGGGTTCTTGGTGTCGCCCCCGCACGCGATGAGGGTGTCGATACGGTAGCCGCGCGCGTTCATGCTGGCGATGATTTCGCGCGTCCCGTGCGCGAGCGCCTGCATGGTGGCGAGGTAGAGCAACGCCAAGCTTTCCAGGCTGTCACGCAGGCGCAGTCCGCTCACCATGCCGCGCAAGGTCGGATCCGCGTGCGGGCTGCGGTTGCCGTGGAAGTCCGGATAGACGTGGAGATCGCGCGTGAGGGCAGCGGCAAAGGGAACATCGCGCGCGAGCCGATCGAGCACCTCGTTGAGACACGCGTACACGGTCGTGCCGCGCGCCTTGGCGTGCGCCGCGAGCTCGGCGCCGCGCGCGTGGCTGTGCACGACGTGATCGATCAAAGCGCCCGTGGCCGATTGGCCGCCTTCGGTCAGCCACAGTCCTGGCACCATCGCGGAATAGTAAGGTCCCCAGATGCCGTCGATGAAGCGCGGCTCGGCGGATACGGCCATGTGGCAGCTCGAGGTGCCGCCGATCAGCGCCAACCGTGCGTCGAAATCGACCTGTGCGAGCGGGTCCTGCGCCTCGATGTCCGCATGGAGCGTACTGGCGCGTCGCTCCAGCGGAACGCCGAGCAGACCGAGTCCACCAGCGTGCGCGTCGATGATGGAGACCGCGACCGGGATGCCGGGCGCGAGGCCCAGCTCATGCGCGGCAGCGGGAGTGAGCCCGCCGACCGCTTCGCCCATCGGACGAACGCGGGTGCCGATGCGCGTGAACCCTTCGTCTGCGAGCGCGCCGAGCCCGATCGCGCGAAAGTATCCCGGATCCCAGCGGCCCTCGTGGCCGAGGTACGTCCACTTGCAGACGGTCGTGCACAGCGAGCGCGTGTCGGCGCCCGTCGCGCGGTAGCTGAGGAAGTCGGGCAAATCGAGGAAACGTGCCGTACGCGCGAAGGCCGCTCGCGCATGTTCTTGGAGCCAGAGCAGCTTCGGCGTCTGCATCTCGGGCGAAATGCGCGCGCCCACGTAGCGCAGCACCTCGTGCTCGCCTGCGTTGATGCGCGCGGCCTGCTCGTTCGCGCGGTGATCCATCCACACGATCACGTTCTGCTCGTCGCGCCCGTTCGGGCTGACGCGGACCGGACGATCGGCGGCGTCGAGCAAGACCAGCGAGCAGGTGGCGTCGAAGCCGATGCCGGCGATTTGGTCTCCGCGCAATCCGGCCTCGGCGAGGGCCGCGCGCACGGCGGCGCCCGTCGCGCGCCAGATGTCGTCCGAGCTCTGCTCCACGAACTCGTCTTGCGGCCGGAAGATCTGGATGCGCTCGCTGCCGAGCCCGAGGCGCGTGCCGTCTTGCGCGAACACGCCGGCGCGCACGCTGCCGGTGCCGACGTCGACCCCGAGCAGCGCGCGCTCATGGGCAGCGCGTGCGCGCGTCATCGCGGGGCCTGCGTTCGCGTGCGCTCCGCGAGAATGCGCACCTTGAAGCCGAGCTCCTGGCTCAACGCGACCAGCTCTTCGAAGATATCGCCGTACGCGACGGCCACGTGATTGGAGAGATAATGTGCCATCAGCGTGTCGCGGCCGATGCCGAGATCGGCGGCCATGAACGGCCACTGACGCGTGGTGCCCTCCCACCAAGCGTCGCGCTTCACGGATGGCAGCTTCACGACCTCACCGCGGCCCACGTCCATCCACAGCGCGTCGCGCTTCACGTACGCGCGGGCCCAGGTGATCGATCCGGGCAAGCTCTCGCCCGCGAACGTGCCCCCCGGCGTCGGGAAGTAGAGCGCGGGCTGTCGGTAGCTATGGACGCCCCGCAGCGTGTCAGGATCGTGGTTGAAGGCGTACGCGCCGCACGAGCCGCTGTTCAAAAGCACCCAGAGAAAGCGCCCCTCATGCTCGGCGCCCCAGCGCACGTCGTGGAACATGACCGCCTGATGCAGACCTTTCTTCTTGAGCAGACGCTTCATCAGCTCCATCGGCATCACGTTTCCCTGATCGGCTTCGGTCGCGCAGGCGACCGTGTCGCCGTTGCTCTCCGGCCGGCAGGTCGAATTGAACAACCCCTCTGCGAAGTCCGACGGGGGACGCAGCGGGATGAGACCGAGCTGATACTGCCAGCCGAGGCAGTCCGCCTTGAATTCCTCGAGCAGGTCCCTCACGACCAAGTAGTCGCGTAGCTGCTCGCGCGTCGCGCCCTCGCCGAAGTCGGCCGCGTCTTTCTCGCCCCAATGAAAGCGCACGCCCTTGTCTTTCACGAACGCGAGTGCGGCGTCGATGCGGCTCTCCGCGATGCGCCGGCCGCGGTCGATGATCCAGGCTTGATCCACCTTGTGCTCGGCGAAGCCGTGCCGATGCAGAAAGCGCGGGCCGAAATAGCCGTTGATCATGCCCATGGAGGTGTCGCCGAGCATCAGGATGAGCGCGCGCCGCGCTCGCAGTTCGGCGGCGACCTCGCGCGCGAGCGCGCTCGCGGCGGCGGAGATGGGCGCGTGGTAAGCGAGATCGTCTTGAGCGTAATGAATGGCGCCCGTGCTGCACCACTCCTCGAGCCGGCTCATGAACACGTCGTCGGCCGTGAAGTCGGCCGCGTCGCTCCAGATACGAGCGTGGCGTCGGTTCAAGAGCTCGAGGCAGGCGCCGGTGTTGAGCAGGCCGACCAGGCCGGGCCATTGCCCCGAGAAGTTGCTCGCGAGCAAAAGCGGATTGTCTTTGCCCACGACACCTTCGGTGGTGTGCGGTCCGTAGAACCAATGCACGCACACGCCGATCATCGGGTCGTGCACGGGGCCGAGCCTCTCGATGGCCTCATGCGGCTTCGCGAGGAAGCCGGGGATGCGGTAGCTCGCGCGCCCGAGCTTCTGGAGCGCGCGTTCGAGCTTTTGCGTGGCCTCTTCGGCGTTCGGCAGCGCGAGCTCGTTGGGCTTGTCGCGCGCGTCTCCCGGCCAGAACAGTGCGATTCGCTGCTTCATCGTTGCCCCCGAGCGCGCGAGCATACCTGCGTAGGACGGCTCCTGAACAGCCGCTTGACGCGCGCGCCGGG
>CAZYWR010001370.1:0-17613 GCA_964651185.1 uncultured Polyangiales bacterium | reverse complement strand
GTGCACGCGACGAACGCGCGCCGAGATGCGGGTCGCCAGGTCGAGGCTCTCGTTCTCAACCACGCCCGAGCCGGAGGCGGGCCCCGACAGCGCCGCACGCTGTGCGTGGATGCGCCAAGCGATGAGCCCGCTCAAGCTGCCCGCCAGCACCACCACGATCGCGACGACTCGTTTCATCCGTTGCTCTCCCAGGCGGCCGATGGCGCGCGAGCTTTGCGCTCGCTGGCCCGGCCCTCCGGGCGCTCGCCTTCGTCGCGCGAGCCCTTTGCGAGCCCTTTGCGAGCCACGTGCCACGCAAGCCAGCGTACGCGTCGGGCGCCCCTGGGCGCATGGAATGCGTGCGGCGGCGGGTTCGTGCGGCCGCGGCGTCGCATTTCTTGCGTCTACGGCGCAGCCCCGTCCGAGCTCCGAGACGAGAACGTCTGGACTTCCAGACGCCCTCGCGTCCGCCTGATCCGGCCCGCCACCGCGGAGGCGGGCCGTACATCGCGCGAGGGAGCGTGTTCGTCGGGCCCTCCTCGGCGAAGAGCTGGCCGTGCCTGACATTGCCCGAGATCGGCGGGGCGCACGGATCGTCACCCACGATGGCGAAACCTGACGTATGACTGCGGTACCGCCATGACGACACGACCGACGATGCGCGTGGAGAGCGACCAGCTGGCCAAAGCTGCTGCGAATATCCTTCGCAATGACGATTTCGTTCCCAAGGGTAAGCGCTGGCCGTTCGCGAGGTCCTCGAGGGCGCACCGCGAGTACGAGCAGGCCGTGCAGCAGATCGCGGCGCGCAGGCAGGCGGCCCGAGCCAAAGAGGTCGAAGAAAAAGCCAAGCTAGCCAAGACCGAGGCCGACAGCGCGCTCGAGCGCGTGGTGGAGGGCGCCCAGGCGGCGCACGCCGAGAAGACCGCGGAGGCCAAGAGGCCTTACGACGAGGTGGAAGCCCAAGCCCGAGCTGCGCGCGACGCCGCGGTCGCGGATGCCGCGCTCGCGTATCAGCGAGCGGTGGAGGCGGCCAGGTCGACGTACGAACAGGCGGCGGCGAGCATCGATCAGGGGCGCGATGCGGCGATCGAGCGAGCGAAAGTGCTCCACCGCGGGGCCTACGCCGCGGCCGAAGCCGAATGCCAGGCGGACCTTACGAAGGTCACGCGAGAGCTGAAGAACATCCCGTTGGAGGGTCTGATGCGGATCGTGGAAGATCGGCAAGCATGGCCGCTAGAGGCTCGCAGAAAGGCCCTGAACGGGCTCATCGATTTGGCGGGGGTCGACGACCTCGCGCTCGAGCAAGCCGGCCTGTGCCTGCGGGTCGTCGCTGGCTACGTGTTTCAAGACCGCCATTTGCCAGCGGAAGCGCACCCGCAAAAGCTCATGGCCGCGAGCTTGCTCGAGGCGCTCGTGGCTGTCGCGCTGCGCAACCGCCAGAGGCGCCCGCTCGTCGTTCACCACGTTCACGAGATCGTCACCCAGAACCCGGGCCACAGCTCGCCGGCCTTGATCAAGAGTCTTACCCATCTATACGTCGACGCGAGCGCGGACACGCAAACGCACTACTCAGAAGACGCGGTGGAGAACGAAACGATCGTCGAAACGATGCGCGCTCAGATCGCTGACACGCTGAAGCTGACGCCGCGGCGCAGCTTGGTGCCGCCCGCACCGGCGGCGAGCAGCGGGCCCGCGGCGGCCGCAGCGTCGGACCTTACCGACGAGCAAGGCGCGTCCTCTGCGGCGGTTCGTGAGGTGACGGCGAACGTAGAGCTCGGCGAACTGATTCCGGTCGAACTGGACGAGGCGCCCCATGTCGAGGCGAAGATCACCACGCGATAGGCCCCCCCTAGCAGTTTGTTCAAAGATACGAGTGGCGTTGGTCCGATCCGACGCGGAAAAAATCCGAGCGCGAGCAGGCACTTCTGTGCGCTTCCGAGCATCGTGGCCGGCGCGCAGCAGCGCGAATTACGCAGAAAATCGCGGAGTCCGCGCGGCGAGGCGCGAGCGTTGTGGCTCCGGCACGGCGTTGGCAATGGCTGAATTCTCCGCCTGACATTGCGGGGACTTCGTCCGAGCCGATCGCGCAGCCGCACACGGTCCGCGCGCCTTGCTCCTTGGGTCGTCATGCACAGCTTCCAGCAGGTCGTGGGTGGGCGAAACAGACGGGCGATCGCTCTGACCGTGGTCAGCGCGACGTTGTCGCTGGCCGTAGCGCTCTGGGTCGAGGGGATCGCGAGCCTTTGTGGCGATCCCTTCGCGGTCCTCTTCGGCGAGCGCTCTCTCGGCCCGCTCGGGCGGCCCGCGGTCGCGCCGCGGCCCGCGGCGGCAAGCGAGCCGAAGCTCGAGTCGACTGGGATCGGTTCGGAGAAGCCGGCTCGCGACCGCTCCGCCGCGCTCGCATCGGACCATGCAGAGGAGGCGCCGCGAGCAATGAAGCCCGCCTCCGGCGCGCAGTCCGTCGAGCCCACGCAGGGCGCCGAGACGATCGCGCCGCGCTGTCCGCGCGAACTCCGACTTCTGGCGAGTGTGGTCAACGCCACGCACCCGGATCGCTCCTTTGCGGCCGTGCGTAAGGATCGTGGAACGTACTTGTTGGGGATTGGCCAGCGACTCGGCGATCTCGAGCTGATCGCGCTCCGCCCTGCGCGAGCTTACCTCAAGCCCGGCATCGGACCTGTCTGCAGACTGCCGGTGTTTCTCCCGTCAGGGGAGCGCGCTCCTCCTTCTGCTCCCAGCCCGGCCCCCGGCCGCGGCAAGGAGAAGCAGACGGGGGCGGCGTTCTCGAAGGCAGAGTTGGCGGCCGGCGTGCGCGCGCTCGGCCGTGGCCAGTTCGCCATATCGCGTGAACTGCTCGCCCGCGCATTCGCGGACAAAGCCGCATTGCAACGCTTGGTGACCCTCCGCGTGCGAAACGAGAACGGGCGCATGTTGGGGGTCGAGCTTGCCGCCATTCCCGCTGGCTCGCCCTTCGAACAGCTGGGCCTCCGCCCCGGCGATCTCATCAGCAGCTTGAATGGCCACGATCTGAGGAATCCCGCCGCAGCGATGCAGGCCTTTCGCGAGCTCAAGACAGCGGATCGGGTCAAGCTTCAGCTCCAGCGCAATGGCAGCTTCAGGACGCTCGCGTATTTCGCGGAGTGAGCGAGCGCTCACGAAGCCTGCCGTGACGTTCTGTGCAAGCGCGCCATCGCCTCGGCGACCGTGCGCACCACGTCTGCGCGCTTCTGCACGCGCTTGAGCGCGATCGCCGCCAGCGTGCCTTCCAACATCACGCTCGAACCGTTCGTGCGCGGCGCCTATGCGAATGCAGAGGACCACCCTGGCGCGGGGCTCGCGCTCGCGCTCGCGCGGCGGATCGCCGTCGGCCACGGCGGGCAGCTCGCGCTCGCAGCACGCGACGATGCGGTGGAGTTCGTGACGTGCGCGCCGCGCCGCGCCGCTTGCGGGGCGCCGTCCGAGCTTCGAGACGAAGGCGTCTGGAATTCCAGACGAGGTCGGGCAGAGCGCTCTGCGGCTCCTCTCCGATCGCGCTCACTCTCACGCCGCGCCGTACAAATTGGAGGATCCCGCGCGGCTCGGGCCCATGCAGGGGCTCGGCACCGCTGTTGCGAGAGCGCGACGCATGCCGCCCGCGACGCCGACCCCAGAGCTCCTGCGCAGCACAGCTGGTAGACTCGGCCGGCCCGCGCGGCTCGCGCGGCGGCTCCGAGCGCTGGTGTCCGAACGTCCTTACGAAGCTCGCTCTCTGGCTGACCGTGCGCGGGCGCGCGCGCTCACGACCGTCGTGCGGCTGCGGCTCGTGATCGCGCCGGTGCTCGGCTCGTTCTCGCTCACGTTCGCGTTCTTCGAACCGACGCCGTGGCGCCGTGCGGTGTTGGCGGCTGCGGTCCTTTTGCTGTTCGGCCTCTCGGTCATCGAGTGGGCGCGCTTCCGCAGGCACGGCCTCAGCGCCGTGCGCGTGCCGGTCAACGTGCTGCTCACCGCGCTCGGACAGCTGATGATCGTGAGCGCGACCGGCGGTCTGTTTAGCCCGGTGGTGGCCGCCGTGATCATGCTGGTCTTGTTGTCGGGCCTGCTGACCGAACGCGGCGCGCTGGCGTCGCTGCTCGGCTCCGTGATCCCTTGCTTCTGGTTGTTGGCGTGCGCGCACGCGTACGGCTGGCCCGCCTCGCTCGTGCCCGCGATCTTCGGCGGCGCGCAGCCGCTCGAGCACGGTCCCGCGCCCTGGATCGCGGCGGGCTTGTTCACGCTGATAAGCTCGGTGGCCGCGCGCGTGGGGAGCGGCGTGCAGCGGCTGTTCGAAGAGCTGTTCGCGGAGAGCATAAGCGAACGCGACCGCGCGCTCGCGCTGCACGCCGAGCAGAGCCGCGCGCTCACCACGCTCACGGGCGAGATCGCGCACGAGCTCAAGAACCCGCTCTCGAGCGTGAAAGGTTTGGCCGCGTTGGTGGCCAAAGATCTCGACGGGCGGACGGCCGAGCGCGTCGCGGTGCTGCGCCAAGAGGTCGATCGCATGCAGGGCATCCTCGAGGAGTTCCTCAACTTCTCGCGCCCGCTCGTGCCGCTCGCGGTGGTCGACGTCGATCTCGGCGAGCTCGCGCGCGAAGTCGCCCGCCTGCACGAAGGGAGCGCCCTCGAACGCGCCGTCGAGCTCGCCGTGCAAAGCGAAGAGGACGCACACTTGCGCGGGGATACGCGTAAGATCCGCCAAGTGCTGATCAACCTCGTCCAAAACGCGCTCGACGCGAGCCCCGCGGACACCACCGTGACCCTGTCGGTCGCCGCGGACGGAGAGCACCTGCAGCTCTCGGTGCGCGATCACGGACGCGGCATCCCAGCAGAGCTCGGCGAGCGCGTGTTCGAAGCCGGCGTGACGCAGAAGGAGCACGGCTCCGGGTTGGGCCTGGCCGTCGCGCGCTCGCTCGCGCGCCAGCACGGCGGCGAGCTCAGCTTGCGCAATCATCCAGAGGGCGGCGCCGTGGCAGAGCTGCGCCTGCCGCGCGAGCCGAAAGGCCAACACGACGGCGAGCTCAGCCTGCGCGATCATCCCGAACACGACGCCCTCCGCGAACTGAGCCCGCCGCGCGAGCCGAAAGGAGTGTCGCGATGAGGCCGCGCATCTTGGTCGTCGACGATGACGCCGGCGTGCGCTTCACGCTGCGCGGCATCCTCGAAGACGCCGGCTTCGTCGTCGACGAGGCGGCAGACGGAACGGCAGGGCTCGCGCGCGCGCAGAGCGAACCAGGCTATCACCTCGTGCTCAGCGATCTGCGCATGCCCGGCTTGGACGGACTCGCGCTGCTCGAGCGCATCCGCGAGCTCGCCCAACCACCGCGCGTGATCCTCATCACCGCGCACGGCTCGGAGCGCGCCGCCGTCGAAGCCATGAAGCGCGGCGCCTACGACTACTTCCGCAAGCCGTTCGAGCCAGACGAGCTGCTCGCCGTGGTCGCGCGCGCGGTCGAGTCGGTGCGCTTGTCGGCCGAGAACGAGCGCCTGGCCGCGGGGCTCATGCTCTCGCGCTCGCTGGTCTTCGCAGCGCCCGCGATGGAGCAGCTCGCCTTGCTCGCACAACGAGCCGCGAGCAAAGACGTGACCGTGCTGATCACGGGCGAGAGCGGCACCGGCAAGGAGCGCCTGGCCGAAGCGTTGGTGCGCGGAAGCCCGCGCGCCGGGCGCCCGTTCGTGCGCTTCAACTGCGCCGCGATCACGCCCGAGCTCGCCGAAGCCGAGCTGTTCGGCCACACCAAGGGCGCCTTCACCGGCGCGATCCGCAGCCGCAGCGGCCTGTTTCGCGAAGCGCACACCGGCACGCTCTTCCTCGACGAGGTAGGCGAGCTCGACCTGCGCACACAGGCCAAGCTCTTGCGCGTGCTGCAGGAGGGCGAGGTTCGACCCGTCGGCGAAGATCGACCCGTCGCGATCGACGTGCGCATCCTCGCCGCCACGCACCGTAACCTCGAGCAGCGCGTGCGCGACGGCGCGTTCCGCGAAGATCTCTTGTACCGACTCAAAGTCGTGCAACTGACGGTGCCACCGTTGCGCGAACGCCCCGAAGACATCCCCGTGCTCGCCGCGCATTTCTTGGCCGAGTACGCAAAGCGCTTCGGCACCGGCCCCTTCGCGGTCAGCGACGCCCTGAATGCACGGCTCCTCTCCTATCGCTGGCCCGGCAACGTGCGCGAGCTGTCGAACGCCATCGAGAGCTTGGTCGCGCTCTCGCCCGCGCAAGAGCTCGACCTATCGCTGCTCCCGAGCGACGCCCCCGGCAGCGCCCCTGGCCCCTCCGCGACGCTCGAAGAGCGCCTCGCTGCCTACGAACGCGGCCTGCTCGTCTCCGCCCTCGAATCCGTCCACGGCAACCGCACCGAAGCCGCCAAGCTGCTCGGCATCGGCCACGCCACGCTCTACGAAAAGCTACGCAAGCACGGCGTGTGATCACGTCATCGGCCGGCCCCATGGCCCAGAGACTAGACTTAAGGATCGTAGTTCAGGTTCGGAGCCAGCCAACGCTCGACCTCCGCCCGCGTCATCCCCTTGCGCGCGTGGTAATCTTCGACCTGGTCGCGGTCGATCTTGCCGAGCGTGAAGTAGTGTGACTTCGGGTGCGCGAAGTACAGACCGCTGACACTGGCGCCGGGCCACATGGCGTACGATTCGGTGAGCTTGATGCCGGCTTTCGCCTCCACGTCGAGCAGCCTCCACAGTGTGCCCTTTTCCGTGTGGTCGGGGCACGCTGGATAGCCCGCGGCTGGACGGATACCGCGGTACTTTTCGTGAATGAGATCCTCCGGAGTCAGCCCTTCGTCTCGTCCGTAGCCCCACTCGATGCGCGCGCGCTGGTGGAGGTACTCGGCGAATGCTTCGGCGAGACGATCTGCCAGCGCCTCGGTCATGATGGCGTTGTAATCGTCGTGCTCGGCCTTGTAGCGGGCGCTCAGCTCTCGGGTCCCGAGGCCCGCGGTGACAGCAAACGCGCCTAAGTGATCGGGCAATCCCGTCTCTTTGGGCGCGATGAAGTCGCTCAGCGAGCGACACGGTCCATCGTCTTTGTCCCTCTGCTGGCGCAGGAAGCAGAAGCGCGCTCGCACGACGCTCCGGCTCTCGTCCGTGTACACCTCGACGTCGTCCCCGACGGAATTGGCAGGGAAGATCCCGTACACCGCCCGCGCGCGCAGCAGCTTCTCCTGGATGATCTTGTCCAGCAATTTCTGCGCGTCTGCGTACAGGCTCTTGGCTTGCTCGCCGTACGCTTCGTGCTCGAAGATGCGCGGGAAGATGCCCTTGAGCTCCCAGGTGTGGAAGAACGGAGTCCAGTCGATGTAGTCGCGCAGCGTCGCGAGCGGGAAATCGTCGAGCACCTGCATTTCCGTCCGCTCAGGCTGCGGGATGTCGGCAACGTTCCATTCGATGCCCGGCCGCCGTGCACGCGCCTCCTGGAGGGACGGCAATACTCGAGCCGGCCCCCTGTGCCGCGCGCGCAGCTTCTCGTACTCCGCGTTGTGCTCCGCGACGAACTTGCTCTTTTCCGCGCTGAGCAAGCTGGTGGTCACGGGCACCGCGCGACTCGCGTCCAGCACGTGCACGACCGGCTCGTGATAGTTGGGGGCGATCTTCACGGCGGTGTGCGCGCGACTCGTGGTGGCGCCGCCGATCAAGAGCGGCTGGTCCATCTCCAGGCGCTTCATCTCACGCGCCACGTGCACCATCTCGTCGAGCGATGGCGTGATCAGGCCGCTCAGCCCGATGATGTCGGCCTTTACTTCCTTGGCGCGCTCGAGGATCTTCTCGCAGGGCACCATCACGCCCATGTCGATGACCTCGTAGTTGTTGCAGGCGAGCACCACGCCCACGATGTTCTTACCGATGTCGTGGACATCGCCCTTGACGGTCGCGAGCACAATCTTGCCCTGCGTGCGCACCTCCAAGCCCGCCGCGCTCGCGGCCGCTTTCTCCTCTTCCATGAAGGGCGTCAGGTAGGCGACGGACTTCTTCATCACGCGTGCGGACTTCACGACCTGCGGCAGGAACATCTTCCCCGCACCGAACAGGTCACCGACGACGCTCATACCGTCCATGAGCGGGCCTTCGATGACCGCCAGCGGCTTGCCGAACTTCTGCCGCGCCTCTTCGGTGTCCTCCTCGATAAAGGCGTCGATGCCCTTGACCAACGCATGAGCCAGCCGCGCCTCCACCGTATCGTTGCGCCACTCCAGCGCCTTCGCTTCGACGGCCTGCTTGTTGCCGGTCCCCTGCTGCGCCTTGAGCTCCTCGCCGTACTCGACCAGCCGCTCGGTGGCGTCCGGACGTCGGTTCAGCAGAACGTCTTCGACGAGCTCTTTGAGCTTCGGCTCGATCTCCTCGTACACCTCGAGCATGCCGGCGTTGACGATCCCCATGTCCATACCGGCGCTGATCGCGTGGTACAGAAAGGCCGAGTGCATCGCCTCGCGTACTTGGTTGTTGCCGCGAAAGCTGAAAGAGATGTTCGACACGCCGCCGCTGACCTTGGCATGCGGAAGGTTCTGCTTGATCCAGCGCGTCGCCTCGATGAAGTCGACCGCGTAGTTGTTGTGTTCCTCCATGCCGGTCGCGACCGTCAGGATGTTCGGGTCGAAGATGATGTCTTCGGGCGGAAAGCCGACCTCGTCGACCAGGATGCGATAGGCCCGCTCGCAGATGCGGATCTTCTCTTCGTACGTGGCCGCTTGGCCCTGTTCGTCGAACGCCATCACCACGGTCGCGGCGCCGTAGCGCAGGATGTGGCGCGCGCGCTCTCGAAAGACCTCCTCGCCCTCCTTCAGCGAGATCGAGTTGACGATGCCCTTACCTTGCAGGCACTTGAGCCCCGCCTCGATCACCTCCCACTTGGAGGAGTCGACCATGATGGGAACGGCGGCCACCTCCGGCTCGCTCGCGAGCAGGAGCAAGAAGCGCGTCATCGCCGAGACGCCGTCGATCATGCCCTCGTCCATGCAGACGTCGACGACGTTCGCGCCGTTTTCTACCTGCTGTCGGGCGATGCTGACGGCGGCTTCGTAGTCGCCTTGCTTGATGAGCTTGGCGAACTTGGGCGATCCGGCGACGTTGGTGCGCTCGCCGATCATCATGTAGACGCCGCGTTGTTGCGTGAAGGGCTGCGAGCCAGAGAGCCGCAGCGGCCGGAACTCCTCCGCGCGCAGCTCCGCGGGCACGCTTACGCTCGCCTTGCGCCCTTCCTCGCCAGCCCCCCTCTCGTCGCCACGGTCTCGCGGAGCACGGAACTCGCGCGGCGGCTTCCCCTCGAGCGCTTTGGCGATGGCCGCGATGTGCTCGGGCGTGTTGCCGCAACAGCCGCCGGCGATGTTGACCGCGCCCGCCGCGGCGAAGTCGCCGAGGTACTTCGCCATGTCCGCCGGCTCGAGATCGAAGCCAGTAGGCGAGAGCGGGTTGGGAAGGCCAGCGTTGGGGTAGGCCGACACCGCGACCGAGGCCTTCTCGGCGAGCTCCGACAGGAATGGATACATCAGGTCCGGACCGAGCGAACAATTTAGCCCGACCGACAGCGGCTCGACATGCTTGACCGCGTTCCAGTAAGCCTCGATGGTCTGCGCGGAGATCATGGTCTCGCCGCCGCGGCCGACCGCCGCCGAGATCATGACCGGCAGCTGCTTCTTCTGGTCGCCGAAGACCTCTTGGATCGCGACCAGGGCTGCCTTGGCGTTGAGGGAGTCGAAGATCGTCTCGACCAAGAGCAGGTCGACGCCGCCGGCGATGAGCGCCTCGACCTGTCGGGCGTACGCAAACTTCACCTGATCGAAGGTGACCACGCGGAAGCCCGGATCGTCTGCGTCCGGAGAGTTGCTGAGCGACACGGTGAGCGGTCCAATCGCGCCCGCCACGAAGCGCGGCTTGCCGTCGCGATTGGCCACGCGGTCGGCCCAGGTGCGGCATTGACGCGCCGACTGCTCGTTGATCTCCCGCGCCAACTCATTGAGGAAGGGAGTCTCGATGATCTGCTGGTAGAACGCGGGGTCCTTGCGTCCCCCATGCTCGCGCGGATCGTCGACGAAGAACTCGCTCTGCGCGATGCCCGTGGCGCCGAACGTGTTGGTCTCGATGATGTCTGCCCCGGCCTCGAGAAAGCGCCGGTGGATGTCGCAGATCATGTCCGGCTGCGTGAGCGAGAAGAGATCGCCGTTGTTCAACAGATCCTTCTTCGCATCTTGGAAGCGCTCACGGCGTATGTCCGCTTCGGCCATCTCGTAGGTGCGAATGGTCGTCCCCATCGCGCCATCGATGATGAGGATACGTTCCCGCAAAAGCTTCTTGATGGGATGTTCCAACGCGTTCTCACTTGTTCCCGCGGCTTGCGCCACGCAGTCGAAGCGCGCCCTCGGACGCGCGCGCTGAGGGAGGTCGATCTGCCGTGCGGCCGGGCTTCTCCGCCTCGGCGATCACGACGCGAAGATGCGGCTTTCGCGCTTCCTTGCAGGCAATTTCGGCCCGCGAGACACTCAGCCCCGCGTCGCGCAGCAGCCCCCGTAGTCTGCGAGCCGAAAAGCCTGGATGAAGGAGCCCATAGGCCATCGTGATCTCGTGCTCCTCGTGCTGATCCAGGCACAACAACACGGCGCGGCCGCCGGGGCGCAGCACCCGCGCGCACTCCGACAACGCGCGCCCCGGATGCTCCGCGTACGTGAGCGTGTGGAACACCAGCACGTCGTCGAAGCTCGCGTCGCGGAATGGCAGCGCATGAACATCCGCAGCCTGCACCCTCACATGCGCGTAACTCGCCAGCCGATCGCCGGCGGCCTGCACGGCGCGCTCGTCGTGATCCACGCAGGTCAGCGTGCGGCAATACGACGCCAGCACGCTGGCGACCGCCCCATCTCCGCAACCGACGTCGAGCACATCGCCCAGCCGGAGCAGCGAAGCCGCGCCCAGCGCGAGCGACTGCCACGTGCGCCCTGGCGAGTAATCGCGGTCGAGCTCGAGGATCGCCGATTCCGGCAAGCCTTCATGCCGCTCCGCGTCGAGCGCCGCCAACCGCTCCCGGTCCGCCCGCAGCGTGCGATCGGACGACCCCGAAACCTCGCGCAGCAACGCCCGCACCGTCTCGCTCAGGCCCTCCCGCGCAAGCCCATAAAACGCCTGCGTCCCATCCCGCCGATGCCGCAAAAACCCCGCATCCCGCAGCCGCGCCAGATGCGTCGAAACCCGCGACTGCGCCATTCCGGTCACCCGCACCAACTCCGAAACGCACAACTCCCGCTCCGACAGCAGCGCGCACAACCGCAGCCGGCTCTCGTCTCCCAGCAGGCTCAGCGCCTCGGCGTAATTGCCCAACTCCATTGCGTGCATCCGCGAATCCGTATGCTTGGATACGTCACAAGCGAGCGCCCGTCAACGCGACGGCTGGCCGTCGCTGGCGCCGCGCTCCCGCCGAGCGAGGCGGACAGCTCCGCCTCCTCGGCAGTGAGCAGCCCGGGAAGTCCTGAGCCTGTCATTTCACCTCGTAGCCGCTGAAGCAGCGCGCGCCGCGCGACGTCGCGGAAGCCCGGGCTTGCCTTCTGCCGTCGCCGCGAAGCTCCTGTCGGTGCGTATGTGTAACCTGCACGGGGCGCCATCCGTCGGCGCTGCCGTCGCAATCGCTTCATTGGCGGAGCGCGCCCGCGCAAGGCTTGCGCCGGGCGCGCGCGCGTGTGTTGGAATTTCGCGTAAGCTGCGCATGGCACGCCCGCGATGCCGCTGGTATCGGCGATGCATTGTTCCACGTCATCATGACGAAAGCGATCCCGCACATCAGCAAGTACATGAGCATGGTCCCGCACTCGATCGGTCGCGATCAGTCGCTCGAGCACGCGCATGAGATCATGCGTAAGCACGACATTCGCCACCTGCCGGTGCTCGAGGGCGGCACGTTGGTCGGCCTCGTCTCGCAGCGCGATCTGCACCTCATCGAAACCCTCAGAGACGTGGATCCAACCAAGGTTACGGTCGAAGAGGCGATGACGAGCGCGGTCTACTGCGTGGCGCCGGAGACTCCGCTCGACGAAGTCACGGCCACGATGGCAGAGCGCAAGCTCGGCTGCGCGGTGGTGATGCAAAATCATCACGTGGTCGGCATCTTCACCGTGGTCGACGCTTGCCATGCATTGGCGGAGCTCCTCCGCGGCCGCCTCGGCAAATGAGGGTGCCGCGCGGGATCGAACACGTCCGCGCGCGTAGGCTCCCGGGGATTGCGCCGCAATCGCGAAACGCGCATGTGCAACCGGGAGCTTCGACCGGCGTGAGCGCGCGGCTTCAGGTGGCCGGCAGGATACGCCGCACGCTCGTAAAGTGTGACCAGAAGCGGTCCAAATCGTCTTGGTCCGACGTGTACACCACGTCACCGCGTTGCGCGGCGGACGCCATCACGACGGCGCCTACGAAGGTGGCCTTGCGGAGCTTTGCGAGCGACTCGCCTGCCAGCTTCGCCAGCGCCTCCGTCAGGGGCTCGAGTTGCACGGAAGCCACGACTGCATCGCGCACTTTGCCGCGTCCGCGCCACCACTCGCCGAGCACGACCGTTGGAACAGTGATCCGAATGCCATCCGCACGCGCCAGGCGAAGTACGACGCGCATGCGATGATCGCCGCGCTCGAGGGCGATGAGCGCTCCCGTGTCGAACGTAAAGCCGGCGGCGGTCACGGACCGAAAGCCTCGCGGCGCGCGGCTTCCACGTCGGCACTCGAGATGTCGCTCGTGCCGAGCTCCGAGAGCAGTGCGTCACGAGCTTCCGCTCGACGTTGCTCGGCCAGTGCGCTCGCGATCACCGCAGAGACGCTGGTGCCTAGCTTCTTCGCTCGCCGCGTGACCCACTTCACGTCGTCGACGCCGAGCGAGATGCTGAGCTTGTCTGCGCGTACCCGGGAAACGGCGGGCTTTTTCGGCTGACTCCGAGCCATGGTCCTACTTTGGTAGGACCGCACGCCCAAGTCAACGGTCGACCTCTCCTGCGCTGAGGGGCCCGGCGGGCGCCGTGGCGCGTGTCAGATTAGGAGCGCATGAACATCCAAATCTTCGGCACGAAGAAGTGTCCCGAGACGCGCAAGGCGGAGCGCTGGTTCAAGGAGCGCGGGATCAAGTTCCAGGCGATCGACCTGACGCAAAAGGGGATGTCCGCCGGCGAGCTGCGCAACGTCGCCGCGCGCGTGGGCGGGATGGAGGCGCTCCTCGATCGCGAGGGCAAGCGCTACGTCGACAAAGGGCTCAAGTACGCCGCGCCGACGGGGCCGCGCCTCGAAGGGCTGTTGCTCGAGGATCCGCTGCTCCTGCGCACGCCGATCGTGCGCAACGGCGCGCAGGCGACCGTCGGCTACCAACCGGAGGTGTGGTCGGCCTGGAGCTGAACCTGCCGCTTGCCGCGGCGACGTGCGCGCTCAGCGGCGCTCGGTCGCGACGCTGACGACGATGCGGCTACCGTCGAGCTCGCTGTGATGCAGCGCGCTGATCGCACCAGGAGCATCCTTGCGATCGACCATGGTGACGAAACCGAAGTTGCGCGTGCGCCCCGAGTCCCGATCGGTGATCACGACCGCTTCCGCGATCGCTCCGTGCGGCTCGAAGTGCTGGCGAAGGCGCGCGCTGTCGGTGGCGTCGCTGAGGCTCCCCACGAACAGCTTCGTGGGCAGAGGAGCCGCGCTGCGCTGCACGCGGGCTCCGCCCTGCAGGGACTGCATCACTTCTTCGATCGAGCGCATGGGGCCGACGATGTCGGCGGCGGTGGTGAGCTCGGGGCCAGAGCGGGGCGCGAATCGCTTGTCTCGGCGTCGCGATTCCTTCTCCCGGCGCTTTTGATCTCGCTTGTCCTCGCGAGCTCGCTTTTCGGGGGTGCTCATGGGCGACCTCCTGTGAATGCTGCTCGCGTCATGTTCATGGGCATCGTCGATCTGTTCAAAATCACCACCTAGCTTGCGTAGCGCTCACGGGTGAGACCACGGTCCTCCCGCGCGCAAACCACCATTCTAAGCCGGTCGCGGCCGCGCGCTCGCTCGGCGGACGAAAATATTCGACGGGGAACCGTTCAGGCCTCGGGAAAGCCGGTTCATTTCGATCAGTTCCGAGATCGTGATCGACGATCGCGGCTCAGGGCTGAAACGGCTCGATCAGACCGATCACGTTGCCTTCGGGATCTTTCACCATCGCGAAATTGTAGCCGTCGACACTGACAGGCGGCACGAACGCTTTGCCGCCGGCAGCCTTGACGCGCTCGATCGCGTCTTTCAGATCGTCGACGCGGAGGTAGAAATGGCGACCTGCCTCCCAACCGGGCTGCTTGTCGTTCGCTTGGCCGATGCCGCCCAAGAGCGGCAGGGTCTCGACCGGAAACTTCACGTAAGCGAAGCCGCCCGTGCCTTCCTGGTAGTTCCAGCCGAACACCTTCCGGTAAAAGTCGAGCAGACTCCCCTGGTTGTTCGCGAGGATCTCGAACATGACGGCGGGATGTCGATTGCTCGCGGGCGCGCGCGGCGCCGCCGGACTGCGAATGAAGCCCTGCTGCAGGTGCAGAAACTCGACGAACGTGAGCGGCTTGCCGTTGGCGGCGACGAAAGCGGCGCCGTGTCGGGCGACGAAACCGTTGAAGGCCGCGCCTTCGAGGTGTCGCTGGAACGCCTCGACGTCGCGGTACACTTCGAAGAAGACGACCGTGTTCGGATCCGCCGGAGGTAACGACTGCAGGCGCGGGCTGTTCGGCAGTGGCCGATGCGCCATGTAGACGAGCGTGTCGGGCTCAGTCTCTTCGACTTCCGCGACCAACTTCGGCAGTGTCTCGTCGACCTCGGACTCGCAGCCGGGCCGGATGAACCAGGTCGAGGTCAAATGCAGGGCGGTGCTCGGTAACATCATGGATCACCTCGGTGCGACATGCTCGCTCACGGCTGAAACGGAGGGGCCGCCACGGGACCCTGCGGGCGTCCGGGATCGGCCGGGTGTTGCGCGACCTGCTGCGCGACCAGCTTGAGCTCGAACATCACGCCGAGCGCCGCGTCGAACGCCGCCGGCTCGCCGTTGAAGGTCGTGTCGAGCACGCGCAACAGGCGCACGTATGCGCCGTAAAACGCCTCCGCGCTGAGCCGCGCAGCCGAGCCGTCCGGGTAGTCGCTGACCTTCGCGTTCGGTGGAAACACGTAGACCTTACTCTCGTCGTACGGCACCGGCGCACCGCTGTAGGACCAGCCTGATGGCGCCGTGTCGTCTCGCACGAGCCGCTTTCCAAACGCCACCTCGCCGAATCGGAAGTAGTGCGCGAACGACTCACCGCCACCGTAAGGATTGATGGGATCGGTCCCGATCTTGGCGCCCTCGCCCTGACGCACGATCGTCTCGAGCGCCGCGCGAGCGCTCGTCACGTCGCGGACCTTGCCGGACGGATCGCCGGGGACGTTGGCCGGGAACCAGCGGGAGAGGTCGAGTTGTCGCTCGAGGCGCGGCGTCGCGAACGGATTCTGACCGGCGGCCACCATGCGCTCGAGCGCCTCGATGATCGCCTGATAGAAGTCGCCGATCGAGCCGTAGCCCTGCTGCTTGAGCGTTTGGAAGGCCTGGCGCCCCGTCGCGCTCTCGCCGGGGAGCGCGGCTTGCGTGTCGGGGCGCTCGATCGCCATGAACACGTCCTTCGCTTGTGCGATCGTCAGCGACCCGAGCGTCACCGTCAGGCCTTCGTCGACCGACATCGGCAGCGGTCCGGGGTAGCGCAAGCCGAGGCCTGCGACGCGAATGGTGGGATCGCCGCCGATCGCGATCAGGGTGTTGGCGGCGAGCGCCATGTGCAGCATCTCTTCGAGCAGCACGGACATGACCAGCGCGCGGATCTCGTCGTTCGCGCCGGGCGCGAGCGAGAAGACTCCGGTCAGATAGGGAGGCAAAGTCGAGAGCTCGAGCGCGACCGCGCCGTTGAGCAGCGACTGGACGTCGGCCGGTGAGGTGGCCGCGCGCGCCCGTTCGAGGATGGCTTTGTCGACGAGCAGCATGGTTCACCGGCTCCGCAGGCGATTGAAGATGATCTTGTTCGGCACGTCCTCGGGCGGCTCACTCGGCGTGACGCCGCTGAACGGGCAGCGACCGAGGGCCCGGACCTGGAGGTCGGCGGTGTGCACCGTCGAGCGCCCCATCGCCGCTTCGAAATAGCGCAAGAGCGCCCGGCGCTTGCCCTCGGAGAGGTCGCGCGTGACCGGCATGTGATCGGGATCGGTGACGGGTTTGCTCAACACGAAGTAGAGAAGGTGCGCGTTCGCGTCCGCGATCGCTTGGATCGAGAAGTCGAACAGGCCCTTGCTCATGATCGGATACAAGTTCGCGTACTGGCGCAACACCGGTTGCAGCTCTTCCCAAGTCGGCGGGTCCGAGGCGCGGAACGTACTGAACACGAGTATCGACAGCTGATCGAAGGTCTGCATGATCGTCGCCGGACCGTCCGCAAAGTTGTAGGCGACGGCGTAGAGCTGACCGTCGAGGTACTCGCGGGGCGTACCCATCACGGTCGGCCCGAGCACGCGTACACGCGCCCGGCCGAGCTCGTCCGTCACGGGCACCGGCGGATCGAAGCGGAGCAGACCGACCGGCGTGTTCGTGATCGGAATCTCGGCGGTAGGCGTGGTACCCGGCGTGGGGTCGCCGGGCGCGTCACCGGTGTCGGGCGCGGGCGGACCGGGCTGTAAGGAGATGGCAGCGTCTGCGAGCGGCTGACCGTAGCGCGTCGCATAGAGCTCGACGGTGCGACTGTTGAGCTCTGGGAGGTTCGGATCGAGGCGAAAGGAGAAGTCGTCTGCCCGCACGTCGCGTCCGTCCGGCACCTCGCGCATCATGACGAGCGCGTCGCCTGCGCGCCCGCTCTCCAACGACACGAGCGCAAGCGGGAGCTCGTGGATGTTCGCCGCGACATCACGGGGAAGGGGCAACGACTGAATGCCCCCGCGCTGGTACAGACCCGCCTCGCTGCCGTCGAGCGCGCCGATCGGCAGGTACTCGTCGCGGTGGAGGAGGCTCGCCTCGGTGATCTCGGGCCGGCGCAGCAGGGCGAAGTAGAGCTGGCCGAGCGGCGCGAGCTTGCCGTCGTCGGCGATCGGTAGTGCGTTGCTCAGGTCCGCGACCAAGCGATCGCCCTCGACCTTGGCGCTGAAGCACGTCATGCCGTTCGCGGCCGTGCAGGCGGCGTTGCCGGGCCCGTTCGCCCCGTTCGGCATGAAACGCCGGCCAGAGATGAACGTCTTGGGCTCCCCCGGCAGCACCGGACCGAGCGCCCCGACCAACGTGCCGTAGGTAAAGTTCGGTTGCGAAACGCTGGTCTGGTAGCCGAACGTGGCGATGCGGATCGACAGTCGGTCCGAGCGGCGGGAGCTCTCTTCCAGCGCGCGCAGCACCGGACTGTCGAGTCCGTCCAAGTCCCAGCGCAGGTTGCTCAGCTGCGACTGCCAGTACGCCGACGCGCCCGAATCGCCCGCCCCGCCGCCACGCGTAAACCAAAGATCACGGAACGGCGCCGGGTCGAAGTCGGCGAGCAGCGCGAGCCGGCCGCTCACCGGATCGACGAGCGAGACTGCGAGCCCGTACAGCTGGGAAGCCAGCTGCCAGTCGGGGTCGAGGTCGACAATCTTGCCCGATGGGCGC
>CAZYWR010001369.1:0-2547 GCA_964651185.1 uncultured Polyangiales bacterium | reverse complement strand
GTCGTCTTTGGGCCCGCTTTGGACTTTGAGACGCGTCTCCCCCCGAAAGAATCCGATGTACATCGTGTACGTTCCCGGCGGGGTCGTCGCCGGCACGCTGACCCGCTGGCGATCCAGCACGACGTCACCCACGTCCCATAGCCTTACTGGATACATGCCGTCTACAGGATCGTGATCGCCGTTGATTCTTTGGCCCTCGGCGTCGACGTGCAGGAACGCTTGGTACGTGCCGAGGTTGCCGCGCAGCGCGCGGTACACCCACGTCACGAAGAAGCTCTGGCCAGGCCCCACGTACCCCTTCTGCGGGAGTTCCAGGTTGTAGCCGACGAACTCGATCTTGCCGTCGAAGTTGGCGCCGACCGGGTGCTCCACGCTCGGAGGTGTGCGCAACACATACTTGGCGAGCGGGTTCTCGTCCGTGCGCCCGCTGATGGGAAGATTGGCGACCAAGGACACGCGCGCGTTCTCCGAGCTCGGCAGGAACAGATGCCGGCCCGTGCGGTGACGGAATGCCACGTCGACATCGGCGAGCCGTTCGCTCGGCAGGAGCGCCCAGCGGCGGCTCTTGTCGGCGAGGTAGTTCACGAGCTCGCTCTCGTTCGCGATGTCGCGCACCGGACGGTGGACGTAATAGGCCGCGGCCCGGCCGTGAACTTGATATTGGGCGAGCGGCTCGTCCTTGCCGGCCAGGTGCTCGAACAGATCGAACACCTCGCGCGGCGAGAAGTGCGCGCTCAGCCGCGGGAGAAACGATTGACTCGCGTAGAGCCCCGTGGCGAGCGCCGCGATGAGCACGGGCACGTTGCGCAGGCGCGCGAGCCGGCGACTTTCGTGAAAGAGCAGCTGCCCGAGCGCGATGAGCACCGGGATCAAGAGCGCGATGGCGCCGACCGCGCGTCCGATGCGGCGCGCCAGCGAAGTGAGCTTTACGCCTGGCGGATGGATGACCGAGATCGCGCCGAACAGCACGAGTCCGAGCCATAACAGCCCGAAGAATACGAGCCACGCGCGGTGCCCGGGGCTCTTGTCCCAAGTCGCGCGCAGGCCTCGATAGGGCGCGCGCAGATCGAGCGGCCCGCGCTCCGGTGTCGCCATGCAAGAGAGCGCGAGCGCGGCGCCGAACGCGCCGAATACGAGCGACCAGGAGCCCTTGGGGTTGAACTTGTCGGGCGCATTTGCGCTCGACAACTCCAGCCCGTCGAACGGGCTAGACGGGTAGAGCGCGTAGTCGCGGATCAACAGCCCGACCATCAGCAACGTGATCACCAGCTCGGGCCAGTAGCTCTCCGGGCGCTCTTCGAGGCTGCGCAGCCAGAGCGCGACCGCGATCGCGATGGCCGCGGGTGCGGGAAACGCGGCCGACCCGTAGGTCGAAAGGAAGATGGTGACCGCCCCGAAGCCGAGCGCACCCCAGAGCGCGCAGATGAGGCGCAACGGCGCGTCGGCGCCGGGCGGCTGACGCACCCAAATCAGCGCGGCCAGCGCGACCGGCGCCGCGGCGCTCCAGGGTGCAAAGCCGTGAAACAGATGCGTGATGATGCGCTCGTAGGAGGGCACGGCTTCGTCGAGGGGCGCACCGCCGGTGAGCGCGCTGTACTCGGCGCCGTGCCGGAAGATCGCGCGCACCACCAGGAGCGCGAGCAGCGCGCTGCCCGCGACCACGAGCCATGCGGCCGTGCGGCGCGCTGCGGAACGCTCGCGGTCGGTCGGCGCGCCCATCAGCAAAGCCGCGCACGCGACCGCGCCGAGAGCCGGCAGCGCCGTGAGCAGCGCACCCGCGGTGAAAGTGCCGAGCAGCGCGCCGACCAACGCGAGCGCGAGCCACAGCCAAGGCGCGCTGCGCGGCTCGGGCCTCGCAGAATCGCGCTCGCGCGCGGGCGCAAAGATCGCGTTGCTCGCGCCGATCGCCGTCAGCATAGCCGCGAGAAACGCCGGCGTGGCGCCCACCATCTCGCGGCTGTGCAGCAGAAAGAAAGGCGTCGTGCCCAGCACGAGCGCGGCGTACACGCCGCTACGCGTGTCGCAGTAGCGCCGCACCCACAGCGCGACTGCTGCCAGCAGCGCGATGCCGGAGAGGGCCATGGGCAGGCGCCCCGACCACTCGCGCGTGCCGAACACACCGAAGCTCGCCTGCACGAGCCGCAGCGCGAGCGTGGAGACGCCCTCGCTCGTGCCTTCGCCGAGTTTGCGCGCGGCGTCGGCGACCGAGAGCTCCCAAGGATCCCAGATCCCGTAGGCAGACAGCCGGAGCAGCACCGACGCGGCGAGCGTCAAGCCCACCAGGGCGTAGAGCGCGGGGACCAGGCGCGAGGTGATTCGTTCGTGGGTGTTCGTGGTCATGACTTTTGAACCGGAAGAAAGGATGGACGGACAAGGGCCGCCGCCCGCTTAGAGCTCGTCTTCGTCCTCGAAGTCGAGGCTGGGTGCGGCTGCCGGGGCGGGCGCGACCGGCTGCGGCCGTTCCAGCGGAATGTGCGCGAGCTGATCGAGCAGCTCGCGCACGCGTTTTTTGTAGGCCCCGAGATCGCGCGCCGGAAGCGGCAGGCC
>CAZYWR010001368.1:0-9192 GCA_964651185.1 uncultured Polyangiales bacterium | reverse complement strand
CGCGACCGCGCGCATCGCCTTGCCCGTCCAGGTGTAGCGGACGAGGTAGTGGAGCCCAAACATCAGCGCGGCGCTGAGCGCGAAGATCCAGACTTTGATGTTGGTCAGCACGACGCCGCCGAGCTCGTAACGCCGCTCCGGGACGATCATCGGAAACGAGCGCGGGTTGGGGCCGAACAGCAAGATGCCGAGGTTCTGCAGCAGGATCGAGACGCCGATCGCCGTGATGAGCGGCGCCAGCCGGCGCGCATTGCGCAGCGGACGGTAGGCGAAGCGCTCGATCGCGAGCCCCAATAGCGCGCACGCGGACATCGCGAAGCAGAGCACCGCAAACGCGCGTCCGAGCCCGAACGCCTCCGCGCGCGCAGGATCGAAGCCGAGCCATTCGGCCGCGTAATAGCTCGCGAACGCACCGACCATGAACACCTCGCTGTGCGCGAAGTTGATCAGCTTGAGCACGCCGTAGACCATCGTGTAGCCGAGCGCGATCAGCGCGTAGACCGCGCCTACGGACAGACCGTTCACGAGCTGCTGCAACAAGACGATCATGCGGGAGGAATTTCCGCCTCGAACACCTCCCCGCTCTCGGTGACGCGCACCACCACGGCGGGCTTGACCGGGTTGCGCTCGGCATCGAGCGTAAGCTTACCGGTCACCGCGTCGAGCCCGCGCGTCGCGGCGAGCGCGTCTCGCACGGCCTTCGCGTCGGTCCTCCCGGCGCGGCGCAGCGCGTCGAGGACCGCGAGCGTGGCGTCGTAGCCGAGCGCGGCGAGCGCGGGCGCCGCCTCGCGATACTTGGCGCGGTAGGCGGTGATGAACAGGCGCGCGCGCGGGCTCGGCTGATCGGCTGCGAAGTGGTTCGTGTAATAGCTGCCGACGATGTCGGGCCCGCCGATGTTGCGCAGCTCGGGGCTCTCCCAGCCGTCGCCGCCCAACAGCGGCACCTTGAGCCCGAGCCGGCGCGCTTGGCGCGCGACGCCGCCCACTTCGGTGTAATAGCCGGGCCCGTACAGACCGTCGGGCTCCATGGCTTTGATCTTCGTGAGCTGCGCGCTGAACTCGGTGTCGCCGGCGCCGTAGCTCTCCTCGGCCGCGATCGTGCCGCCGAGCTTCGTGAACGCGCGCGCGAAGGCCTCACTCAGGCCCAGCGAGTAGTCGTTGCGCACGTCTTTCAGGATCGCGATCTTCCTCAGCTTCAAGTGCTCGCGCGCGAACTTCGCCATGGCGTAGCCCTGGAAGGGATCGAGAAAGCACACGCGAAACACGTAGTCGCCGATCTGCGTGACCTGCGTGTTGGTGCTCGAGGGCGAGACCATGGGTATGTGCCGGCGCTGCGCGATGCGGCCGCCCACGAGCGACAAGCTCGAGGCCACCTCCCCGACGATCGCGACCGCGTGATCGATGTCGATGAGGCGCAGCACGGTGTTGCCGGCCTCCTCCGCGCGGCCCTGATCGTCGAGCACCACGAGCTCGACCTTGCGCCCGAGCACGCCCCCGTGCTGGTTGGCCTCTTCGATCGCAAGCTCTGCCCCCCGCTTCGTGCTCTCTCCGAACGTCGCGGTCGAGCCTGTCATGGAAAGGAAGGCTCCTAGGGTGATGGGACCGGAAGACGGTCCACCCTTCGCCTCCTTGTCCTTGCAGCCGAGCGTCCACAGCGCGACGGTGATGAGCAGCGCCAGCGCCGTCCGCTCACGGGTGGAGCACGTCATCGAACAGGCGTATGGCATGCCCTGAGGCCGCTTACAAGAATCTGAAAAGTTCTCGGCCTGAGCGCGCGAGCGCACAGGCCGCTGCGCGAGCGAAATTCGTGACCGCACTCGCTCGCCACGAGCCCCCGCCGCGCACTTGCAGCGAAGGGCGGCGGGGGTCAAGGTGCCCACCATGCGCCGTTTACTCGGGATCCGCGACTTCGTTCACGATGCGATCGAGGTGACCACCAACCTGGTGGAGGAGACGCACGAAGCGGCGGCACACAAGCCCATCGCCGCGCTCTCGCTGCTCGAGCCGATCGGAACCGCTGCGCGCGCGGTGGACGGCGCGCGGCACGTGATCGCCAAGACGGTGTTCGATCGCATCCGCGCCACCAACCGCACCGTGCAGGCGATCTCCGATGCCGGCCTCACGCTGGCGCAGGAAGCGCTCGGACCCGCGCTCGGCAGCGCTCCGGACCTGCACGATGTCGCAGCCGCCGCGCCCGCGCTCGCCTGGTTCGATCGCGCCGAGAGCGCGTTCAACGCGATCGCGGGCGACTTTTTGGCAGCGCGGGGCAACGGGCTCGCGATCGAGATGAGCCTGCGCGACGAGCACGGACGCGACCTCATGCTCGAGCCGGCGGCCTTCGCGGCAGCGCTTCCCCATGCGCACGGCAAGCTCTGCCTGTTCCTGCACGGGCTCGGTTGCTCCGACTCGATCTGGCACGGCCACGACGCAGGTCCGGGCGGCGCGCGCAGCTTCGGGGCCGCGCTCGAGCGCGAGCTCGGCTACACGCCGCTGTACCTCCGCTACAACACCGGCCTGCACATCTCGCAGAACGGGCGCGCGCTGGCGCAGCTGTTGGACGCGCTGGCGGCGGTCTATCCAGGCGGGCTCACGGAGATCGCGCTGGTGGGCCACAGCATGGGCGGGCTCGTGGCGCGCAGCGCGGCGCACTACGCGCAGACGCTCGAGCTGCCCTGGCTCGGTAAGCTCACGCACGTCATGTGCATCGGCTCTCCGCATTTCGGCGCGCCGCTCGAGCGCGCCGGCAACCTGCTCTCGGCGGTCTTGCGCGCGTTTGACGTCGCAGGCACGCAGGTGCCAGCGAAGGTGCTCGACGCGCGCAGCGCGGGCATCAAAGACCTGCGCTTCGGCTCGGTGCTCGACGAGGATTGGCTCGGCGCGGATCCCGACGCGTTCTTCAGCGATCGCAGCAAGCACGCGCCGTTCGTCGACGCCGTCTCGTACGGCTACATCGCCGGGCACGTACGGCCCGCCGGCGACCCGCTGGGCGCGCTGCTCGGCGATCTGCTCGTGCAGGTGCCGAGCGCGTGCGGCCAACACCGCGATCCGGCGCGCCACCTTCCGTTTCACATGGGCCACGTGATCGAGGGCGCGCACCACATCGCCCTGACCACCCATCCCGAGGTCTACGCGCCCTTGAAGCGCTTTCTGACTGAGTTTCGTCCGATCAAGCCGCGAGAAATGCACAGCCTGACAACCCCGCAAGACCCATCCCAAGCGTGAGGTGAGCGATGAAGTGGACGCGCGGCTATCGAAGCGATCAGGTCGAAGATCGACGGGGTGAGGGCGGCGGGCTCTCGATGGGTGGGGTCGGGCTCCTGTATTGGCTGTTCAAGCTGTTCGGATTGCCGGGCTTGCTGATCGGCGGCGCGCTCCTGTTCTTCGGCAGCGGACTGCTCGGGGATCACGACTCGTCGAGCGAGTCCGGTTCGCAGGGCGTGGCGGGTGAGCAAGGCGACGGCAGCGACTTCGTCAGCTTCGTGTTCGACGACGTACAGAAGACTTGGTCAGACCTGTTCCAAGCAGACGGAACCCCGTATCGCCTCGCACGCCTCGTGCTGTTCACGCGTCGCATTGGCTCCGCTTGCGGACTCGGTCAGGCGGCGATGGGCCCGTTTTACTGCCCGCGCGACGAGAAGGTCTACATCGACCTGAGCTTCTACCGCGAGCTCAAAGATCGGCTCGGCGCGCCGGGAGACTTCGCGCAGGCGTACGTGATCGCGCACGAGATGGGGCACCACGTGCAGCACTTGCGCGGGCTCGATCGCAAGGTGGAGCAGGCCGCGCGCGGAGAGCAGGTCGGCTCCGGCGCGCTCTCGGTGCGCCTCGAGCTGCAAGCAGACTGCTTGGCCGGCGTCTGGGCGCACTCTTCAGAACAGCGCCAGCTGCTCGAGCAGGGCGACATCGAAGAGGCGCTCAACGCTGCGGCCGCGATCGGCGACGACCGCTTGCAGAAGGAGTCCGAGGGCACCGTCAGCCCAGAGACCTGGACCCACGGCTCATCGCAGCAGCGCGTGCGCTGGTTCCGGCGCGGCTACGAGGTCGGCACCATCGCCGGCTGCGACACCTTCGGCGCCAGCAAGCTCTGAAGCGCGCGCATGGCTTCATACGCGCAGGACCGCGTGCCCGTCGCATCGCGGACAGTCCCCTTTCGTACTTAGGGTGACCGGGGAACAAGTCTCCGTGCGAAGCTGGTAAGTATGAGCATCATGCTCGACTGCCGGATGCGCCCTAGCCCCGTACGTCGTTGGAACGTCTTCACACGCTGTCTTCTCTTCGCGTCGATCGCGCTCTGTGTGTGCGCGTGGAGCGCCTGTGCGACCTCGAGGGTCGTGGTGCTTCCCGACGATCTACGAGATCGCGCTGACCGCTACACGGTGGCGGGGCAGATCGACATGTTCACGCACAAGCTCACGTTCGGACCGTACACGGCGGCCAAAGTCTGGATCTCCGAGTCGAGCTCGCAGTCTGGCCCCACGCTGTTCAACGGTCGCACGGAGCATATCGAGGACAAGCACAAGGGTTCTTTCGAGCTCGCAACCGCGAGCGGCACGTTCCGCGGCCGTTGCGTCGAGGCGTTGGTCGAAGTGCTGAAGCACGAGACGAACTGGGAGCTCGAGGGCCATAACGGAGAGGTCGGCCTGCACAGCCGAGACCGCGCGAACCTGGCCGCAGGCAGCAAGTCTTATCGCTGCGACATCGGCCAGCCGTCGGGACCGGAGCTGCGCTTTCAGTTCATCTTCGGCGAACCCGGGAGCGTCCACGGCGACGACATCGATCTGCGCATCGCGCCGCTCGGGTCGACGAGCGAGCGGCCGCGCCTCGCCGTAGGATTGTCCGCGGGCTTTGTCCTGCTGGCCGGACAGACGCCGGTCGCTGCGGTCGACGTCTCCACAATCGACGGCTCAGTCACGCTCTCGCGCGAGCTTTCACCGTCGCACAGAGATCGCGTCGCAGCCATCGCGGTCGGACTCTTGCTGCTGCGAAGCATGGACTGACGTGCAGCGGCAAGCGCCGGTTTACGTGCTGATCGCCGTCGCGTGGGCGCACTATTCGTCTTACATCGACGCGACGACGGGCGGCACGGCGGGCATCGATATCAAGCTGATGCAAGTCATGCCCGACTCGATCTGGAACTTCGAAATCCTGCTCAGCGTGGGCGTGAGGCGGCTTTTTACCGGGCCCATGGCGTCCCCGGCCTACACAGCCACGATGAACGACGGCGTGCAAACGACCGCGGCGCATGCGCACCTGCATCTATGGCAGCCGTTTCTGAGTCTATGTCTGTCCGGCATCTCGAAGCCGCAGCCGCCGCCAGACATGACGAAGTGAATCGTACGGCCTACGCCGGCCGGTGCTCTGTGCCGCGCCCCGGCGTGACGAACAACATCGAGCACGGCACTTCAGGATGGGCGGTGTGCCAGACGCCACGGGAGATGAGCACGAACTGGCCCGGCTCCGAAAGCCGCACCCGCTGCACACCGTCACTCTGCTCGAGCAGCATCTGCACGCTGCCGCGCAACAGAACGACCAGCTCCTCCCCGTTCGGATGGGCCTCCCACGTCTTCCAGTTCTGTTCGAAGTCGAAGCGTGACACGAGCCGGCCCTCGTTGAGCTCGGGATGTCCTCCGCTCATGACCTGCGGCCAGAACTGGTCGTCGATCGCCATCGTTCTTCCGGCGCCGTCATCCGTGAGGTGAACGTACGTAGACACGAGATCGGAGACGCGACCGCGGGCGGCCGTCTCGTTCGTCTGGCCTGTCGTCGCTGATTTATTCATGCACCAGCCTTACCAAGCCCGGAGGCGCGCGGCTTGAATGAATGTTACCGGAAGCTCCGCGCAAGCTCGCGCGGCGTCAGGCCCGAATAGCGTTTCACTTCGCGTGCCAGGTGCGCCTGATCGGCATACCCGAAACGCACGGCAGCCTCGGCCCAGCCGAGCGACTGGTCGACTTTGACGTGCTCGACCAAACGCTCGAAGCGCACGATGCCCGCGTACGCCTTGGGCGTGAAGCCCACGCCGTCGTGAAACAGCGCCGCCAAATGCTTACGGCTGCACCCGAGCTTGCGCGCCAACGCGCCAACTTCAAGACTGCCATGCGCAGCCTGGATCTGCGCGACCGCCCAGCGCGTCTTCTTGCACGGCGCCCGCGCGCTGCCCATGCGCGTCTCGAGCAAGGCCTGCACGATCGCGAAGCGACTCGGCCAGTCACGGCACGAAGCCAAGCGAGCGCTCAGCGAACTTTGCGAGCGCGGCAAAAGATCCGTGAGCTGCACCACCGTCTCCGCGAGCGCGCCGAGCGGAATGCCGAAGATCACGCGCGCCCCCATCGGCGTCAGCCGCAGCTCGATGCCGGCCTGATAGCCGCCGTGTTCCGTGAGCGTGAAGCGCTCCGTCAGGCCCGCGACGAACCCGCCCTGATGACGCGCCCAGCGCGTCTCGCTCCCCGATTCGTAGACCAAGAGCGGCGGCCCAAACTCGATGATGACGACGATCGTCGAGATGGGCAGCTCCCGGCGGATGCACACGTCGCGCGTCCGCTCGCTGTAACCCACCCACGAATGCACATACGGGCTGAGCGCCGGAGGCACGTCGGCGTACGCGCACTCGAGCCCTGCATCCCGTACGAGCCGCAACGCTGGAGCTCCCATGCGGCGACTCTAACAGAGGCGGCTCGCGCTCGCAGGCGCACTCGGCGCCACGCGTGCGCACGCGTCCGCTTTAGCACTGGGCTACGTACAACACTGCGTCTCGGTCGGGCGGATCGTGCTGGCGTTCGAAGAGTCGGCCATTGCCGCGCGATCCGCAGCAGCCCTCGAGCGGCCTGAGGCGCTTGGTTACACGTCGCCGCTGGCCTTTCGGTCAGGCGCGGCGAGCCCGCGGAGGGCGGGCGCTCGTGCGCGGACGTCGCGATCTCGGAAGCTAGATCTCGGCTATGACGTGCGGCGGGCCCCCGGCCGACGCCTCCACAACTCCTCGCAAGAGGCCTTGGAACCAAAGAGAAATTTAAGCATTGAAGAGGACCGACGGCGATCCCCCAGATTGCTATCTTTTTGTCAATTGATGCTCTTCGAGCGAGCCATCCATGATTGTGAGTATGCTTCCGGTTCATAGCCCCCTCAGCCTCCGGGAACTCATCAGGAGGGAGTCGCTGCTGCGACTCGGTTACATCGAAACTCTGCCGGAGACGGAGAGCTCGTCGCACGACGTCGATCCCGATGCTGTGCAGCACCTGCTGTCGCAGAGTGTTGCAGTTCTCGAACTGACGCTCGTGTCCGCCTGTTTGTTCGAAGCTGCCCGGCATCTCGGAATCACGACCGGATCGGAGCTAGGTAAGTATGCCTCCGAGTTACTTGCCGAAGCCAAGGCAATGAGCTGCCTCGATCCCCTGGCAGTCGTTTCTGAGCACGTAGGCGATCGCTCTCAAGCCGCCCCGCTTGACTTCGCGCTTCCACCGACGGCGCTGGTCGTCAACGCTGTGCGAGCGACGGTAGCCGCCTGCCCAATCGCACGCCTTGAGATTCTCGCTGCGCAGTTTGGCAGCCCGGCGTTAGGGCACCGCTGCCGTGTTGCCTTTGATGCGCTGCGCGCCTTTCTCACGCGACAGGATCCGGAGACTCAGCAGCGCATGCGCGCCGTGGGACATGCCTACACACAAGGCGCGATCGGGATCAGCCAGGCCAGCGAAATGCTAGGCATGACCGTGCCCGATCTCGTTGCTTCCTTCGAGAAGCTCGGATATGCGCGTTCGCTCGATACGATCCGCCTTGGCTCTCAGCGTCGAGAGGAGGTGCTCGCTGCGATGCGGACAGAGCGGCAGAAGCGGAATGGAGCCCCAACTGCTGACCTAGAGCGCGCTGCGAGGCATACTCTCGCCAGTGAGCGCATCGAATTAGTGGACGCCCGCCAGTGGATACACATCGCCTGACCGTGCCTGAGGCGGATCCCCTCCGTTCATACACCCTCGAGGAAAACCAGCGCCTCGCACGGAATCTCCTCACAGCCGCTGGTGATGTCTATCGGGGCACCTATAGGGACCGGCCTCAGGATCTTGGGCTTCTGTGCGAGCTGCACACTCGCTGTTCGGTGGCGTCCGCGATCACGCTGGGCGCTATCGGGAACAGGGAAGAGGTACAGAGTATCTAACCTTTGGACCACATCGTTCGTCTCACCGTGACGTCGTGAAGGCCGAACTCGAGCAGGTTCTTGCCGAACTTCGGACGAACATTCGCCGTTGCCTCGATGCTCCGGATGCGCCCAACTACGAGGAGGCATGCCTTCACGTCGCTGCGAAGGTTCACGCGGACCTGATCAAGATCCACCCGTTCGAGGATGGAAAACGGCCGATCTACGCGGTTGTTCATGGCGAGCGTACTTGTGACGCTCGGGCTGCTTCCGGTCGAGATCGAGGCGCCGAGGCAGGAGTACCTCTCCTGTCTCAATCACTACTTCCAGGCGCGCGAGCTCCGACCACTCATCGACCTGTGCCTGCGCCTGTACGCCGAAAGACTGGGTCTCTAACGATATTCTCGCCAGAGGCCGGCATTAGGCAACACAGGGCGCGACGCAGTGGGCCGACTCGTCCAGACGACCGCGTTCGCTCGAGCTCGCATGCGCGCTGTTGCAGATTCTCTTCGCATACGATTCGTAGCCACGGGCAACGTCAGTGCGCGCCGTGTGCGCGCCGTGACCACCGCGCATGCAGCAGGCGATCCGCGTGGGGGTGCGGCTTGCTGTGCGGGCGGATCTGACATGGGTATCGGTGGCGAGCGACGACGCCGCGCAGCACCGCGCGGCGCTCGACGAGCGTCTACAGCAGCTGCGCTAGCTCCTCAGATGGCCATCACGCTTAAGGACGGCGCCCGTGGGTCATTTCTCGCGAGCAAATCCAGGTCATTTTCTCGCGAGCGGTGAGCGCTGGCGAGGCCAGTCGACGGAAGACCTGTAGATGATTCAACTGGCATCGAGGGAGTCGCGAGGGGGCAACACCCGAGCGGGCAGGAACGCTCCATAGCCACCTTGGTCCGAGCGCGTGACGGCGGCCTTGGATGCTTTCAGATCGCGCCGAGCGCCGGGCTCATTGGCCGCCATCGCGTTGCCGTCCTTATCGTGAGCGAACTGGAGGACATGACTGTCGGCCTGCGCACGGGCAGCACTCTCTGCTGCATGCAGCACGCCATCGATGGAGAGAT
>CAZYWR010001367.1:0-2654 GCA_964651185.1 uncultured Polyangiales bacterium | reverse complement strand
ATCTCGACGAGGGCGAACAGCTGGGACCCGAGGCAGTCTGTCCGGAGTGCAGCGCGCGCGCGCTCGAGTCGCACGCTGTACGCCCGTACGGGGGCGATCCGGAGCAGACGATACATCACCTGGGCATCGTCGAAAACGCGGGCAAGCACCTCCTGCAGATGGTCGACGACATCCTCGACTTCAGTAAGATGGAGGCGGGCCGGGTGGAGCTGAGGCTGACGCGCGCGTCCATCCGCCGCTTCATGCAAGAGGCGTTCGAAACCACGACCGAGCTGGCCCGGCGCGCCGGGGTGGAGCTCGAGCTCGAGATCGAACCGGCGAGCCAGTGCGCGACCTTACTTTGCGATCCGTTACGGCTCAAGCAGGTACTGATCAATCTGGTCGGCAACGCGATCAAGTTCTCGGACGGGCGCGGGGTCGTGCAGATGGGCGTGCAGAAGGAGCCCGACGCCTACGTGTTCTACGTGCGCGACCAGGGCATCGGCATCGCGCCGGAGAACTGGCAGCGCATCTTCGGCAGCTTCGAGCAAGTCGAGCAGGGCGAAACGCGCAAATACGGGGGAACCGGGCTCGGGCTCTCGATCTCGCGCACCCTGGTCCAGATGCACGGCGGCGAGATCTGGGTGAAGAGCGCCCTGGGCGCCGGCTCGACCTTCTACTTCCGCGTTCCCGAGCGCACCGCGGTGGCCGCCGCGCGAGAGCAGCGCGCGCCCGCGGCCCACGCGGACGAGCCGGAGCCCGGCGAAGCGGCGCACTCGCCGCTCTAAGCCGTCGCGACGGCTCTCAGCCTGCGTCTTCGAGGGGCTCGGTGACTTGCAGGGCAGGGCCTACGATGGACGTCGCGCCGTCGAGATCCGCGCGTTCGCGCTGTCCAGACGCCGTCGCGCTGAGGAGCCCCGCGCGCACCGCTTGCGCGCGCAAGGCGTCGCACTGCTGGATGAGCCAGGGATTTTCGGTCGCGAGGAAGCGCTGGCGCATGGCGGCCGCGTGATGTTCGAACGTCTCGGCCTGACCGGCGAGCGCGGCCACGTAAGCGCGGTCGCGGTGGACGAGACCGAGTGAGAGCGGATTGTCGTAGCGGCCTGCGCGCTCGAGGCACGCCTCGAGCAGCTCGGCCGCGCGTGCGTGGTTGCCCAGGGCGGCCTCCGCCAGCGCGAGCGCCCGGCGCGAGGCCAGAAAGATGTGATCGCTGTCGCGGCCGCTGCTCTCGAGCTCTTCGATCAACGCGACACACAGAGCGCGCGCGCCCTCGTGGTCGCCGCAGGCAGAGAGCGCTTGGGCGTGCAAGGAGCGCTCGACTGGGTAGCTCGGCAACGCGCGCGCGACGTCGCTGGCGAACGCGCGCTCGTAGAGGGGCAGCGCGCGTGCCGGCTGGCCGCGCAGCTGCTCGAGGTGCGCTCGCGCGATCTCGTGAATGGCGGCGAGGCTCGCGCAGATCTTCGAGAGGCGCTCGAGATCGGACACGACGTGCACCAAGGTGACCACGTCGCCGGTCATCATGCAGGCGTACACCGAACGGATGGTCAGGATGCTCAGCGCAGACCATGAGGTCCCGCCGCGAAAGGCCAGCGCCTCGGCGCGCCCGCGGTGGACCAGGGCCTTCGCCGCCTCCCCGCGATACGCGTGATAAGTCATGCGGATGCCCTCGGCGTGGGGCGCGAAGAACGTGCTCCGCCGCTCCATCTCGGCCGCGAGCTCGAGCGCGCGGGGCGCCGTATCGGTGACCAGCGCCTGGGCCTGACCGTGTAGACAACCGCAGCGAAGCTGCTCGGCGTGGGCCTCGCCGAGCCCTGGCACGGGTCGCTCGAAGATCGCCAGCAGACGCGCGTAGCGATCGGAGGCGCTCTTGAGCTTGACCGAGATGAGCTCCGCGGTCGCAAAGCAGAACTCGCGCATGAGCGCCAGCATGTTGCGGTCAGAGCCTCGGAACGGCTCGAGCCAGGTCGCCACGCGATAACAGCCCGGCACGTCCCACGCAGAGGCCGTGGCCGCGCAAGCCGCGCTGGGCAGGCTTCCGAACGCCTCGAAGTGCTGCACGAAGGTGCGTCGATTGAGCGCACCCCGACGAAAGCGGAAGCACACGCCGGCCGCCAGGATGCCCAGCAGCACGCCGAACGACCCGAACCAACGGCGCAGGCGCTCGCCCCAGCTGACGCCGCAGAGCGCCGAGAGCGCGCGCATCGCACGGTCGTAGTAGCGCTCCTGCGCGGCGAGCTCGCCGTAGAAGCCGGCGACGCTCAGCGGGATCAATAACCCTAGGCAGGCCTGGTCGGAATGGCCGCGCGCTCGGCATACCGAGAGCGCCTCTTCGAGCAGGGCGAGCGCGGGGAGCTGGCTCGCGAGGTCGGTTTTGTGCTCGTCGCCGGTGTGGGCGAGCAGCTCGGCGCCCGAAAAAGCGTGCGCACCTCCCGCGCGCAGCAGGTGGTGCGCGCGGGCCAAGCGGTTCTCGAGCAGAGCCTGATCGCGAACGGCAAAGGTGTCGGCCAGCGCCAGGTGCGCCGCGCGCGTCGCTTCCTCGGAGTGCGCGCCGCATAGCGCCGTGCGCAGCGATTTGCTCGCGCAGGAGATCGCCTCTTCGCTCACGACGACCGCGCCGCGTTGTGCGAGCTGCTCGATCGCCAAGAGCACCTCGCGCATGTCCTCGCCGCTCGCGC
>CAZYWR010001366.1:0-1665 GCA_964651185.1 uncultured Polyangiales bacterium | reverse complement strand
CGCTTCGCTTTCCGTGGCGGACGGCGCAGCGACTGGGGTACGAGTGGGCTGCGGCGCCGCAGCACACGCGGCGGACTGCACTGCGGGTGCCGCCGCCGGACGCGGTACGACCTCGGTCTGCGCCGCACTCGACGACATAACCGCAGCCTCTTCACGTTCACGCGCTACCGGCGCAGACCTCGCGCCGCCCGCGATGCTTGCCGCCGGCCGCGCGACCTCGCGCAGCGGCTCCCTGTGCTCCAGCGGCGGCGGCTCGTACGATGCGGGGCCCGCGATGTCATCTCGCTCGCCCTCGGACCGGCGGCTGGGTGCGACGCTCGGCGTCGCCAATGCACGGCGGCGCACCACCGTGGGACGAATACGTTCTTCGACCACGTTCGCCTGTCTGTCCTTGTCGAGTGCTCGCTTGATCCGGTCGACGTCGGCCGGCTCCAGGGCGCTCATGTGGTTGCGCACCTGAATCCCGAGCGACGCGATCTTGCTGACCAGCTCTCGGTTGTCGAGGCCCAGCTCGCGAGCAACCTCGTAGACCCGAACCTTGATCATCCATCCTCCGAAAGCCCGGCGAGCCACCGGGCGGAATCCGCTACCTCGCGTGCGATTCGAGCATCGAGCAGCGCGAGCAAACCCACTGAATCTTTCCCCATCAGGCGGCCGAGCTCATCCTTGCTGAAGAGCTCGATGGTCGGCACGCTGCGCTCGTCTGCGTGCGACATAATTTCGTCTCGGCGGCCCGCCGCGTCCTTCGCTACCAGAAGAAGATGCGCCGTACAAGCCGCCAGGGCCAGGCGTACTGCGTCGGTTCCGAGTGCTGTGGCACGCCGGCGCTGCGCTGCGAGCAAGAGGCCCGCGATCCTGCGCTCGAGCTGCCCGGCGGCCTGTGCGCGCAGGCTCGCGAAGTCGAGCGCCAGTGCCCCGCGCGCCGCACGCGCGAATCCGCCGCGCGCTGCCCGTCGCAGGCAGGCCGCGCGCGCATGCACCCAAAGCCCGCGCCCGCCGAGACGCGCGCCGAAGTCCGGCACCAGCGCGGGCTCCTGCCCGGGCAGATACGCAAAGCGCAGCAGCGCCTCACGCGCGCCGCGCTCGCGGCAACCTGCACAGGTGCGCTCAGCGGCCATGTCAGCCTCCAGCGCTCGTTCGCAACCCGTCATTCCCACGCCCGCTCCTCAGCCCTTGGACTCCCGCTCCACGAACTCCGATACCCCCTCGCGCACCAAAGCCGCCCGCTTCTGGTCGAGGCCGGTCTTAATCGCGAGCCGATCTACGTCCGACTCGGCAAAAAGTTGATCGACGCTGCGGTAGCCGGCGTTTTCGAGCAGCTCCGCGACGCGATCGGTCACCCCCCGTACGAGCAGCAGCTTCTCGCGATCGCTCAGCTCGTTCAAACGCCCGCGCGCGCCCGCGATGTGCTCCTTGCGCACCGCCTCGAGCGCCTCCACGGCGGCCTGCTTGATGCGCTCGGCGTTGCCCGCCCCACCCAAGCCCGGAATGCCGCCGAGCTCTTGCTCGCTCGCCTCGGCCACCTCGTCGAGCGTGCGGAAGCCGAGCTTGTACATGGTCTTGGCCAGGTTCTCGTCGATGCCCTGGATGCGCAGGAGCGAGCTGATCGCGTCCTCTTCGATCTGCCGGAACTTCGACTCGCTGATGATATCGAGCTTCCAGCCC
>CAZYWR010001365.1:0-2152 GCA_964651185.1 uncultured Polyangiales bacterium | reverse complement strand
TGCTCACCTCCGAGCGCGCGAGCCTCGCCGCCTGGGAGCTCGCGTACACGGCCGCCCGGCGCGCCGGGCGGGCGGCGCTCTGGGCGGATGCGGCCGAGCGGCTGGCCGAGCAGCTCGACGGCGAGCAGGCGCTCGAGCTGTTCGAGGAGAGCGCCACCGTGCGCATGGACGAGCTCGACGACAAGGAGGGCGCCGAGCGACTGTTCGTACACGTGCTCGGCTTGGCGCCCCGGCGCACGCACGCCTACGCGCGCTTGCACGAGCTGCTCGAGCAGCGCGGCAACGTCGCGAAGCTCCTGGCGCTGGTGCGCCGCCGCGCGCGCACGATCGACGATCCCGAGGAGCTGGTGCGGCTCTACTACGAGGTCGCGCGCGTCGAGCGCGCTCGCGGCGAGCTCCCGGCCGCGCTCGACGCGATCGACAACGTGCTCATGTTGGATGACGAGCACGTGGGGGCGCTCGCGCTGCGCGCCGAGATCGAGACCTCGCGCGGCAACTTTCGCGAGGCGGTCGAGGCGCTCGATCGTTTGTCCGGAGCGGGCTCGCTACCCAAGGCGCAGCGACGCCTGGCGGGCCTCGGCGCGGCGGACTTCCTCGAACACAAGCTGTCCGACGGCCCGGCCGCGCTCGCGCGGCTGGAGCGCCTGCTCGCGCTCGAACCGAACGACCCCAAGCTGCACGTGCGCGTCGCGGATCTCGCGGAGCGGCTCGGCGAGCTGGAGATGCGCACAGGCGCGCCCCAACCCTCGCTCGAAGCACGCGTGAGCGCCCGCGCGCTTCACGAGCGCGCGGCGAGCGCGCTCGCGCGCGCCGCGGAGCTGGCCAGCACGGACGAGGAGCGCGTGACCTGGATCATCCGCCACGCGGATCTGGTGGGATCGCGGCTCGACCAGCGCGCTCACGCCGCAGCGGGCTATCGCCGGGCGCTCGAACTCGCGCCTGACCACATCGAAGCCGCGCGCGCGCTCTGGGCGATCGATGCCGACGCGGAGGTCCTGGCGCGGCTCGAGCGGGCGGTCCGCGAGCAGGCGAACGCCGAGCCGCGCGAGCCGGAACCGCTTCGCAAACTCCATGCCGTCGCGGAGCTCAAGGGCGACCGCGATCTCGCCTTCATCGCGCTCGCCGGCCTGGCAGCGCTCGACGCTTTGCGCGAGCGCGAACATGGCGCCTGGGAGCGCGCGCAGGCGGCCGCGCGTGAGCGGCACATCAGCGCGGGCGCCGAGCTCCCCGAGCCGGAGCTGCGCGAGCTGCTCGCGCCGAGCTTGGCGCCGGCCGTCGAACAAGTTCTGCACGCCGTGTTCGCGCACGCGAGCGAGCTGTGTCAGCTCGAGCCGGCGCGCTTCGGCGTCGGCCGCGGCCAGCGCATCGCGCGGCGCGAGCCGCACGCCGTACGCGACGAGCTGGCGGCGCTGGCGCACGTGCTCGGTTTGTTGCTCGGCGACGTGTACGTGGGCGGCGACGAACCACGGCGCATCGTCGCCATGCCGCGCGACGATGGAGTCGGCCTGGTGATCGGCGCCGAGCTCCGGAGCCCCTTGCAGGGCGCAGAGCACTACGCAGCGGCGCTCCAGCTCGCGGCGGCGCGCCTCGACACGCTGCCGCTGCTCGGCCGCAGCCCCGCCTCGGCCGCCCAGATGGTGCTCAGCGCGCTCGCCGCCGAGGGGGCCACGTTGCCGCCCGGCGTGTCGCGCGATGCGCTCGGCGAGCTACCCCGCATCGTGGCGCGGGCGCTGCCGCGCAAGACCCGGCGCGCGCTGCCCGAGCTGATGCGCGCGCTGCCGGGCGGCGGCGCCGAGCTCGAGGCGCACTGCCAGACTGCGCTCGCGCAGACGCGGCGCCTCGCGCTCTTGCTCTCGGGCGAGCTCGAAGCGGCGCTGCGCGAGGTGGGCTTCTCGCAAGACGGAGCGCTCGATTTGCTGCGCGCGTGGACCAGCCCGGCCATGAGCGCTGCGCGGAGAAAGTTGGGGCTCGCACCGTGACCGACGACGCCACGACCAAAGACGACGCTCCGCTGGCGCTCGATTGGAGCGACGCGGCGCTGGAGGCTTGGGAGCTCGAGCTCGATCAGCGCGCGACCGCAGAATCGAGCCCTTTTCCGCTCGGGCCCAACCCGACGCCCGTGATCGCGCCGGAGCTCGCGCGACCCGAAAAC
>CAZYWR010001364.1:0-18837 GCA_964651185.1 uncultured Polyangiales bacterium | reverse complement strand
CCGATCCAGGTTGTACGCGAAGTACGTAGTGGGGTCGGCGTACGCGCTGACCGGGGGCATGTAGGAGAGTTGATCGCTGAGAGAGTCTAAGATCTGAGTGTGCTCGCGCTTTCCGGGCGGCGTCAGGCCTGTCATGTTGCCGAGCGCGTCCCAGCGATATTTCAGGAGCTCGGTGTCGGGCAGCGATTGCTGAAGCGGGCGGCCCATCGCGTCGCGTGTATAGGCCGTAGTCTCTTGGAGCGCGTTGGTGGTGCTCGCGAGATAGCCAGTGCCGTCACCCGATGCAGCATATACGAAGGCCGTTTCGCGGTCGCCTTGGGTCACGCGTTCGAGGCGGCCGTTCGCGTCGTAGGTGTAGTCGATCGGGAGCGCACCGGGCGGTTGGACGAGAGAGAGACGGCCGTTCGCGTCGAGCACGCGCGCGCTGCTCCGGCCCGCGGGGCTCGTCGTCACGAACGTGCGCGTCGTGCTGTCGTAGGTCGTGGTGGCGGAACGGCCGTTGATGCTGGTGGTGACACTCTCGCTAATCAAGTGGCGATCGAGCGGGTCGGCCACGGCGCTCCGTGTGATGGTTTGCGTACGAGAGAGGCCGCTCGGCATGACTTCGAGCGTGTCGCTCGGGTACGACGCGCTCATGCCGTAGGCAGGATGCGCCACGTTGAGCGCGAAGTAAGTGCTGCCGTCGGCGCGGGTCTGCTTCGAGTCGTACGTGTAGCCGGTCCATGCGGCGTACGCGCGCGAGCTGTCGAGGCGGCGCAGCGATTCCGCGGTGGTGCCATCGGGATGGAGCGAGGACTTGCGCAGCACGTGACCGACCCGGTCCGTGGTGAGCGCGGTGGTCCGGCCGAGCGGGGTGCTGCGCGCGACGGTGGACTTGGTGGCTGTGATGGTTTCGCTGAGCGTCTGCGCTCCGCCCGTCGGCGCGCGGTCGAGGGACAGTTTGCCGTGGTCGTACTCGAAGGCGTAGGGCGCGCCGCCTTCTGCATGGGCCTTCGGGTCCGCCATGCTCGTGAGCAGACCGTCCGTGGTGTAGCCGAAGGTGTATTGGCCGCCGTCGGGGCGGACGAGCTCCGTAAGCTGGCCGAGTCCGTTCGTTTGGAGCGCGGTGCGCTGGCCGTCGGGCGCGACGATGGCGAGCGCGTTGCCGTTCCCATCACGCTCGATCATGGTGCTTCGGCCGTCACGGTCGGTGATGGTCTGAAGCAGTCCGTGGCCGTCGTATCCGAAGGTTCGGATCTTCGCGCCCGAGTACGCATCTGCGGTCCACAGATGTCTGCCTTCGCTATCGAAGGTGTAGAGCTCGCGGCCGTCGGTCGACGGGACCGTTTGGCGCGCGCCGCTCCACAGGCGCAACGGAACGCGGGTGCGACGAATGCGCGCGTTGCGCATGTCTTGCATGTACAAAGAGCCATCCGGGCCGAACGCGATCGCCGAGACGTAGTTCAAGGCCGCACGCGTCGCCGGTGTGCCGTCGGGCGAGAACCCCGCGGACTCCGTGCCGACCACGCGCTCGAGCCGGCCATCGGGGGTGATGCGATACACGGTCGCGGTGTCACGTCCTCCGAAATACACGAGACCGTCAGGTCCCACCGCAAGCGAGTAGCCATCCACAACGACGTCGAGCGCGCTTGCGCCGTCCGTGGCGATGGGACCCACGGCGTTCCCGAGGCCTGCCAGGCGCGTGATCACGCCATCGACACCAACGCGTAACACCGAATAGCCGCCCGAACCGGACACAATTACGCTTCCATCCGGGTGCGCGGCTAGATCCAACGCATCCACGAGGCCGGACGCGAGGAGCTCCATCGAGCCATCACGGTAGCGCCAAAGGCGCGATCCACCGAACTCGAGAATGAACAGAGAACCGTCCGTGCTCGCGGCTAAGTGAACGAACGTGCTGGTCGGGGCATCCGTCACATACGTCTCAATTCCCGTGGTCAGGTTGCGCTTGACGATCGTCTTCCACCCGTTGTCGTAGTAGAGGTCGTCGTTCACGATCGCCATGCCATGCTGATAGAAGTAGTCTCCTCCGTTAAGGGTACGTAGTGTGCCGTCAGGGTTAACCGCGCGCAGCTTCCAGTCAATGAGCCCGTTGATGGCGGGCGCATCCACGAAATAAGCGGTCCCATCGCGGCCGACGGCCATCTGCGTGTTGTAACCGATATTCATATCCGCCGCGGTGGCGAGCGTTCCATCAGGTGAGCGACCCACTCTACCCGTCCCCGCGACGGTCGCGATCTCGGTGTACGCGCCGGGCGTGTTCGCCTGCTCGCCGTTCCCTAAGTAAAGGGCCTGCGATGCCGGCTCCAGCTGGTGGTGCTCGCTCAGTGTCCATCCGCCGAGGCCGGCGTAACCCCCGTCAGCCTGGCCGATCCAGGTGTCGAACTCCTGGTACAAGGACGCTTCGAAGCGCGCCGCATCGGCCGAGATCGCGACGCCGTTCCCGCTGTAGCCGAACCGCGTCGTCGGTTTGTAGGAGGCGGCGTACGTATACCCCAAGCGGGTATGTACAAGCTGAGGTCCTCTGAGGAGCCGCCCGGCGACGTCGAGCCCGTCCCAATCGAAGACCGTCGTCTGGTTCGCGGTCCGGTCAAAGGATCTCGTCTCGGTCCGGCCGCCGACCGTAATATCCAGGGTAATGCCGCGGAGCGTGCTGGGGGGATTCCCGTTGGTCACAGGGATGCGCAGCTCGCGTGCACTGCCTGGCTGACGCGCGCTCGAGTACACGAGTTCGTAAGGCGTCGCGGCGATCGCGATGTGTTCGCGCAG
Organism: uncultured Polyangiales bacterium; assembly: GCA_964651185.1. Classification (GTDB taxonomy): domain Bacteria; phylum Myxococcota_A; class Polyangia; order Polyangiales; family DASUME01; genus DASUME01. The sequence goes on along the minus strand of CAZYWR010001364.1, from coordinate 16,068 downwards.
CACGCGAGATTCGCACTCGATCACGGAGCCAGGCACCTCGCAAGGAGGGCCATTCTCTGGCGAGTTTTGTGCCACCGGCGGCGACTGGTTCGGCGGCTCTGCGTCATCGCCGGGGCCCCAGCCCCAGTTGATGTCCCAGAGCGAGAAGTGTTGCATGCGCACGCGCCAGAGCGACGTTCCGACCGCATAGCGAGCTGCTAATGCGGCGCGCTCGGCGTCGTCGATGCCAAGGCTGCTCGGGTCGTCCGCACCGGCGTTTTGGTCGATGTCGAGCAATGCGCGCCCGTTGGCGTCGACATCGAGGATGCGGATCACGCGCCCTGTCTCTTCAGCGACCCACTGCGCGGTCTGGTCGTTCCAGCGGCCCGCCGGCACGGTCTCACCGACCGGGAAGCCGAGGAAGTTCTCGACGTAGTACGGCACCGGCTGGTTGAACGTCACGTCCGTGTTCTCGGCGCCTGAGATGCTGAGCGATACGGCATACGTGAATGCGCTCTGCACGGGAAGCGAGGCCATCATGCCGTCGCGACCCACCTTCGACAGGTTCGTGACCTCCTTGACGCGCACGTCGAAGCTGCGCCGCGGGGTGGACTCGCCCGCGACAGTGGCAGTCGTGCCGGCGGGAAAGAGTAAGGTGCCCCGGCGCGAGCCGCTCTGGTCGGTCTCGAGATCGCCCGCGACAACGGTTGGAGTCGTCGCGTCGGCGGACACGGTTTGAGGTGCGCCGTACGTCATCAGACGCATCCCTTGGGCGGTGGCGTAGCGATTCTGGACCGTGTCGACCGTGCGCCGGGACGGCATGTAGCCGGGCAGATCGGCGCGGATCGCCACTTGGATGCCGCTGTTGACGGCGAGTCCGTAGCTACCGTCCGAGCGGGTGCGGGTGGTGCCGTACTGCGGCGCGTTGAGCACACTGATCGCGACACACGGCAGCGGATTGCCGCTCTCGTCCAGCACGCGGCCGCGGATGACCGCCACCTGGGCGGGGTCGATCGCGCCATCCGCGACCGGCGACTGCGACGCATAGACGCCTTCGTAGAGCGGGCGCACCTGCGTCGCGAAGCTCGTCACGACCGTGGGGTCGATCGCCGTCAGCGCGAGTGGATCGCGCAGGACGGCACCGTCGCAGCACAACGTCGAGCTGGGAGAGGTCGGCGCACACACGCCCGCCGCAGTGCAGCTGTCGGCGCCGTTGCAGGCATCGCCGTCGTCGCACGCCGCGCCCACGGAGACGGCGCAGGTGTCGACCACAGCGCCGTTCACGCACGCGCGTTCGCCCGTCGCCGCGCACGCGCCGCTACCGCACGAGGTCTGCGTCTGGACGAAATCTTCGTCGACCTGGCCATCGCAGTCGTCGTCGATGCCGTTGCATTCGTCCGTGCCGCTAGGTGTGCCGGGCGTGCAGGAGTCGAGCACCTGGCCGGCCGCACATGCGGTGAGGCCGAAGCGTTGGCAGGCGCCTTGGCCGCAGGTCGTGGCGACCGGGACGAAGTCTTCGTCGCTCATGCTGTCGCAGTCGTCGTCGGTAGCGTTGCAGGTCGCGTCGGACGAGGCGGGCGTGCCGGGTTGGCAGCTGTCTGCCGTCTGGCCAGCACTGCAGGAGAGCTGGCCCGCGCTCTGGCAGGCGCCCACGCCACAACTCGTCGCGCTGCCTGTAAAGTCTTCGTCCACCTGACCGTCGCAGTCGCTGTCGATGCCGTCACAGCTCACATCGGACGATGCCGCCGATCCGGGCTGACAAGAGTCGACGATCTGACCATTCACACAGCGGCGAACGCCGGTGCTCGCGCAGGCGCCGGTGCCGCACGACGTCTGTGCTTGGACGTAGTCTTCGTCGATCTGACCGTCGCAGTCGCTGTCCATACCGTCGCAGCTCGCGTCGCCCGCCGCCGGAACGCCCGGGACGCACGAATCCTGGACCTGTCCGCGCAGGCAAGAGGTCACGCCCGTCGCTGCGCACGCGCCGATCCCGCATTGAGTCGTCACGCCGACGGATCCTGCAGCACAGGGCACGCAGTCTCGAGAGCCCGGTTTGTTGGCGCAGGCTTCCGTGTCCGGACAGCCGCCGTTTTCGACCGCGCACTCGTCGATGTCTACGCAGCCCGCATAGCCGTCGCCGCTGTAGCCGCTCGGGCAGGCGCTGCATTGGTAAGACCCTTCCACGTTCGTGCACGTCGTGAGCGCGTCGCAAGGATGCGTGGGGCACTCGTCGATGTCCGTGCAGACGTGGCCATCGCCGGTGAAGCCCTTCGGACACGCGCCGCAGGTGTAGCTGCCCGGCGTGTTGGTGCAGCTCACGTGCACGTCGCACTGCGCCGTGTGCGCAGCGCACTCGTCAACGTCCGTGCAGGTGTGTCCGTCGCCTGCATATCCGGCGGGACAGTCGCTGCACGTGTAGCCGCCGAGCGTGTTGCCGCAGGTGACGAGCGGACTGCAATCGTCGAGTCCGGCGTTGCATTCGTCCACGTCTACGCAGCCCGTGTGGCCATCACCCGTAAAACCGGCGGGGCAGGCGCCACAGACGTAGCCGCCTGCGGTGTTCTGGCAGGTGACGCGCGCGTCACAGGGATCTGCCGCGCATTCATCGATGTCGATGCACGCATGGCCGTCGCCCGTGTAGCCGCTCGGACATGCGCCGCACGTGTAGCCGCCGACCGTATTTTGGCAGCTGACGAGCTCGCTGCACTGGTCCGTTCCAAGCGCGCACTCGTCGACATCTGCACATTGATGGCCATCGCCGCTGTAACCCTGTGGACACGCCGCGCACTGATAGCTGCCCGGCGTATTGCCGCAGGCGACAAGCGGACTGCAGTCGTCCGTGCCCTCGGCGCACTCATCGATGTCTACACAGCTCGTCGCGCCAGTTCCGCGGTATCCGGCCGGACACGCGCCGCATTGATAACTACCAGGTTGATTCGTGCAGGTCACGAGCGCATCGCACACGCGCTGCGGTCCGCTGCACTCATCGACGTCGGCGCAGCCGGTCTGACCGCCGCCGACGTAGCCGCTCGGACAGCTGCCACATTCGTAGCTGCCCGGTTTGTTCGTGCAGGTCACGAGCGGATCGCAGCTATCGGTCTGCTCGGCGCACTCATCGACGTCTGTACACGTGTGTCCATCGCCGCGATACCCGGTCGGGCAGGTACCGCAAATATAGCTCCCCGCGCTGTTGCTGCAGGGAACGAGCGCGCTGCACGTCGCGCTGCCTTCCGCGCACTCGTCGACATCGCGACAGCCGCTCAGGCCGTCACCGCGATATCCGCTCGGACACGCGCCGCATACGAACGAGCCGGGCGTGTTCGTGCAGGTCGTGAGCGCATCGCAGACGCGGTCGATCCCCGCGCATTCGTCAATATCGACGCACGCGCCGCCCACGCGCTCGTAGCCGCTCGGACAAGACAACGTCGCGCGCGCCAGCGCGAACAAGACCGCCTCGCCGCCGCCCTGGATGGACACGCGACCGCTCGTCACGCGAACTTCGATCGCGTCGAACGACGTACCGCTCGCCGAGAAGCGCTTCCAATTCGTACCCTGGTTCGCGGTTGTCACCGTCGTCAGGGTCGTGCTCCCGGACAACAGCTTCACCGACACGCTCGCGGTTCCATCGAGACGCAGCCACACGTCCGACGCCTTCGCACCGCCGAGCTGGGTCGCCGTACCGACCTCGATGCGGAGCGCTTCGCTGCCGCTGATCGCGTCGATGGCGCCGGGCAGGAGCTCCGACGGCGACCGCACGCCGAGATCCTCGGTCGCCAGCGACACGTTCGGGAAAGCGTTCTTCGGAGACGGCGCCGACAAGCGCATCAAGTCCGGCCCCAGCGTGAGCGAGAGCGGCGCGACCTCGATCACCAACTCTTTGTGCGACCCGAAGCGGGCGTACTGCTGCAGGAGGCCTCTCGCAAGCACGAGCGAGAGCTCGCAGGCGTCGCCGGGACCGATGCCGTTCGTGTTCTTCTGGTCCGCGTTGGCGAAGTACGGGCAGTTGTCGCTCGCGTCGGCGACTCCATCGCCGTCTGCGTCGCCGCCGCTCGTGAGCGCCTGTGCGCTGCTGCCTATCGACGCATCGAGCTGGTCTGCGTCAGACGCCTCGTGTCCGCAACCGCTCCATACCGTAACCAAAAGAAGCTGAGTGACAAAAGAAAGAGTACGCGCGCTCACCGCGCCGCGAGCAGACGACATCCATGCTCCCATGAGCGCGCATCGATCTCGCCTACCTCGCGGGAGAGCGCACCCGACTGATATTGGACTCGGTCGGCCATAGCCCGGTCAACCCGTCCGAACGCTTGCGCGAGGTGCATCGCAAACGCGCTAGCGACTGGTGAGCGTCACTACGGCGCATACGAGATCCGCATCACCTGTTCATGGCCGGCCCATTTTGTGCTGGGTCGACGCCAAATGTTCACGACCGCTGCGGTGCGTTCGGTATCGCTGTGACGACGCATGAGGGAGCGGGTCATTGCGTCTTGGGCGAGCGCGGCGGCGCTGATCGCGTTGCCAGCCGCGTACGCGTTGGTCCTGCATTTTGGCCTGAGTGGCCGCGTGTTCAGGCTGTATCTTCCGACGGAAGTCTTCGAGTGGGCGTTCGTGGGACTCGTCGGTGCGCTGGTGGGCGCCGAAGTGCCGCGGCAGCTTCGTCCGAATGTATATGCACCGCACCGCTTGGCCTTCGGCGTGAGTGTCGGGGCCGGCATGGGCCTGCTTGCCGCGCTCGTGTTCGCGTTTGCGTGGCCAAGCTACGGCTTTTCGTTCGGGGGCTGGCTCGGCGGTGCTGAGCTCGCGCTAAGCGTCGGCGCTGTGGCGGGCAGCCTGCTCGCGTACAAGCCTGCGGCGAGCGCCGCGTCGCGCACGCTGCCGGTCGCGAAGCGAGTGGCGCTCGGATGCGTGCTGCTGTTCGCGTTGGGGCCTCAGTTGCGCGCGTTTCCCGCGCACGGGACGCTCGCGCAGCGCAACGCTTGGGCGCGTGCGCACGTGCGCGAGTATCCGAGGCTCGTGAGGCTCGTGAAGACGTTGCCCGTAGTCACTCGAGACCTGGCTCGCGTCGTGCAGGTAGCTCCCACTGGCGGCGATAAGCATTCGTTCGCCCGAGAGATGAACGGCGACGATCTGAGTTTCACGCTGGAAGTGGTGGGCGCCAAGGGAACGCGCACGCTCCACGCAGACTGCACGATCGAGGGTGACCGCGTCCTCGATTGGCGCTCCGGAACTTGGCACTTTGGCGGCAAGGAGACGAGGGTAGAGCGCGTGCCTGGATGCAACCGTAAGGTTGGCGCCTCGAATTACATGTTGGACGCGCGCTCGTACGGGCTCGGCTGCCCGGCGCGCTCGTCCCAGCGCATGAAGGCCGCTTCGTAGTCGTCTGCCGCGTAGCGGATCACCAGGAAGGTGCAGCTGCTCGCGTGCGTGCCGATGCGTTCGTCGGGCGGATCGTCGGCGCCCCAGCTGCCGAGGTTCACGTAGCACGAGCCAGGCGCGACCTCGGCGCATAGGGGCTGGTGGGTGTGGCCCATGACCACCCAGCGCGCGCGAAACAGCTCCGCGATCCGTTGCGCACCCTGCTGCATCGAGGCCCATGGCGGCGTGTTGCGGCCGCGCCCGATGCAAGCAAAGCCGCCGAGCGCGGCCGCCGGAAGGGCGCACAGGCCGCCCGCAGAGAGCCCCACCCGATGTGCAAGGTAGGTCGCGACGACCAGCAGCGCCAGGGCGAGCGGAACCGCCAGGATGCGGTCCAGATAGAGGCTGCGGATCACGAAATCGAGGCTCTTGAACGCAGGTTTGACGTACAGCGCGCGCAGCTGCTCCAGCCGCGTTTCGCTCACCCTCGTCTTGCGCGCGAAGCCGCGCAGCAGCGCGCGCGTGCGGCGCATGCGCGCGAGGCCGCCGTCGACCGCGCCCGCGAAGCACTCGCTCACGAGTCGATACGACGCGCGCGCGAAGCGCACGGCGATCTGCGCGCTGCCGCGCAGCCCGAGGCCGAACAACAAAGTCATGTAGGCTCCCATCCCGACGTAGTCGTAGGCGGCCGAGCTGAGGCCGCGCGTGGGACGCGCCACTTGCCGGAGCAGCACCGAGAAGGGCGTCGCACGAATGCGGCGCGGATCGCGCACGCAGGTCGGCAAGAGAGGCTCGCCGTAGCTGCACATGGGATCGAACTCGTGTCCGTGCTCGACGTAGAGCAGACCGTCCGCCGCGTAGAACCACGGACAGATCTGGATGCGTCGAGCGAGCTCGTGGCGCCGGTCCGGAGCGGCGTGGCCCACGATGGTTTCGATGAGCACCCGCTGCGCGGCGCGCCAGTGGAGCTCGATGTCGTGATTGCCGCGCACGATCACGAGCTCGTGACCGGCGGCCACGAAGCGCATCAGCGCGGCGAATACGTTCGGATGCCGCGCCGCGATGGCGCGGATCTTCTGTACGACGTGGTCAGGCGCGCTGCCGAGACCGTAAAGCTGCTCGTCGCGGGTCGGAGGCGTCTGCACCTCCTCCGCCCGCGGCGCCAACGAAATGCCGACCAGATCGAGAAAGTCGCCCGCGATCACCAGCCGCCAATGGCGGCCTTCACCGCAGCGTTCGCGGTAATGCTCGAGGAACGCCACCAAGCGTGCATCGATCTCGGCCTCACGCGAGAGCCACGAGCTCACGGCCCAAGGCCGCAGGTGCGGCACGATGTCGGAGCCCAGATGGACGTCCGAAAGCAACAGATAGTCGAAACCGCGGTCGTGCGGCGACCGAAGGGCGCTGGTGTCAGCTCGAGTGTTCACGGGCTCACGTCCTGCTGTGCGCGAGATGCTCGATGATGCCACGCACTACTCTACGACCGTAGACGTCCCGCGCGGTACGCAGCCCGTCATCGTGACCAAACGCTGACGGACCGCCCGCGACCGGAGCGATTCGTACGCGCGCCCACGCGCCGCTCTGCAAAGCCACGTAGACCCGCGTGCGAGCTCGAAAAAAGCGATATGCGGTGCCGATGCCTCGGGCGCGTCCGGTAGGCGTGCACACATGCCGGCCCAATGTGCGGCGCGTCCGCCGTTCGGTTCACGGTCGTGCACAACGCGACGAGCTGAACGCGCCGCGCGCGTCAACGCACGCGAAACAGGGCGTTCAGCTCCACGGCGGCGGCCATCGCGCGGTAGCCGGCGTCGTTCGGATGCAAGTGATCGCCCGAGTCATACGTCGGCAGGAGACGCGTGGGCTGGTTCGGATCGCGCAGCGCGAGGTCGAAGTCGATGACCGCGTCGAACTCGCCGCTGTGACGGATCCAATCGTTCACGGCGCTTCGGACCTGCTCTTTTTCGGGCGTGTAATAGCCTTCGGCCGGCGTCCCTTGCAGCGCTCCTTCGAAGGGCGTGAGCGTGGCACCGATGATGCGTACGCCTCGGCTGCGGGCCTGCGCGATCAGCTGGCGATAGCCGGCGAGGAGGTCGTCCAGCGCGGGCGGAGGGACCGGCCCAAAGCCTCCGATGTCGTTGATGCCGATCAGGACGATGGCGCTCTCCACGCCCGCCTGGTTCAGCGCGTCGCGTTCGAAGCGTGCCCATGCGTTGGTGCCGACGCCCTCGACGAGCAACCGGTTGGCGGAGATGCCGGCATTGATGACGGCCGCGTGGTGCCCGCGCAGACGTTTCGCCAAGAGGTCGGGCCAGCGGTTGTTCTGGTCGAGCGTCGATTGGTAGCCGTCCGTGATCGAGTCGCCGAACGCGACCAGCGCGCGCGCCGCAGGCGGAGTTTCGACGAGCACGGCGGACAGAAAGAGCCTGGAGCTGGTGGTCGCGCTCGGCTCGAGGCGCTGCGCGGCGCTGACGTCTCCGCTGGCGATGTAAGCCGTTTCAAGGCCGGTCCAGTGACAGGTGTCGACGGCCGTGGACTCTGGAAAGTAACGACTGAAACTCAGATCAGCCAGCGGAGAGACCGCGATCTCCACCGGGTCGCTGATCGCGGGGGCGCCGGGCGGGACGGTGGCGCCCGCCTTGCCCGCGAACGTCACCGCGCGATCGCTCCCTGGAACGATGCTCGCCCCCTGGCCGGTCAATCCAACCCGCGCCGCGCCGACCACGAGCGGCGCCTTTCCGTACGCGTTCGAGATCACGATCCGGATGCGACTTCCACCGAGACTGACGCGTACGACCTGACGGATCGTCTGATCGGACAAGCTCGAAGGCAAGCCCGTGTCGAACGGGAGATTGAGCTGCGGTTGTCCTTGCGGACTCGCGGTCCAAGTCGCCGTCCACCGGTCTGGGCCGTGGGCGTGCGCCGAAGACGCGAGCACCGCGACACCGAACAGGAGCGAGAGCAACCAGCCTAGCTGCTTCACGATGCTTGTTTGGCTGCGCCTGGGAACAACGTCGTTGCGCGATGAAGTCATCAGGCCCTCCTTGGGGATCTGCGGACTCTACCACTCGCGCACGTCGAACCGCGCCGACGTCTCACTCGGACGCGACCTACGCGCCTTCCGGCTCAATGCACGCCCGGCGGGTTGGCGAGCTTGCTGTCTTGGGGCAGGAGATCGTTCGGGAGGGCCGGCGGCGCGTGGGCCTGGCAGCGGTCGAGCCCTTCGTTGCACACGGTGCCCTCGGGACATCCGAGAGAGCAGCGGCGCACTGCGCAATAGCCGCTCTGCATGTTGCAATAGCTGCCGTAGGGGCAGCCCTGGAGCTTGCAGCCGCCGCCCGCCACCCAGGCCACGCCCGCCGCGGCGGCCGTAATAGCGGTCCCCGTCGCGTTCACGGCCGCGGCGTTCCCTTGGGGCGCCACCTGTGCGCCGGCGCACGCCATCACGGCCACCGCGGCGAGCGCCCAAACCCCTGAGACCGCGGTCTTTTGCCGCATACACTGACGATAGCACGCCCGCGATCGCGCACCCGGGAAGTCTCGGGGCTGTCGGCGTGTTGGGCGTGAACCCCGCCTACGGCTGTCGGGGGCTCGCTGGCCCCCCGCGATGTGGCATCATCCCGGACTCGCTATGCCCGCCATCGACATCTCCAGCTTGGGAACGGCCGTACTCTGCGCCGTGCTCGTGGTCTCCGGGTGCGCGTTCGCGATCGCGGTCAGCAGTGGCCGCGGTCGCACGCACCTCTTGCCCGCCGCGCGCCACGCCGTCTACGCCACCTGCTCGCTCGTCGCCGTCTCGGTCGGCCTGCTCGCGTACGCGTTCCAGGCGCACGACTTCCGCATCCGCTACGTGGCTCGCTACAGCGATCGCTCCATGCCTTGGTGGTACCTCGTCACCGCGCTCTGGGGCGGTCAGGACGGGTCGCTCCTCTGGTGGTGCTTCCTGGTCTCGATCTGGACCGCGCTCGTCACGCGCTGGCTCAAGCACCGCTACGTCGAGCTCGCGCCCTACGTGCTCGCGACCCTGATGAGCATCGTCGGCTTCTTCAGCGTGCTCATGCTGTTCGCGGCCAACCCGTTCTCGGTCTCGGCCGCGAGCGTGCCGCTCGACGGCGAGGGGCTCAACCCGCTGCTCCAGAACTACTGGATGATGATCCACCCGCCGACCTTGTACATGGGCTTCGTCGGCTGGTCGGTGCCGTTTTCGTTCTGCATCGCCGCGCTGGTCACGGGCCGGCTCAAGGAGGAGTGGATCTACGCCGTGCGCCGTTGGGCGCTCGCCGCGTGGACCTGCCTGGCCTTCGGCAACTTGCTCGGCGGCCTGTGGTCGTACGAAGAGCTCGGCTGGGGCGGCTACTGGGCCTGGGACCCGGTGGAAAATGCCGCCTTCATGCCGCTCTTGGTCGGCACCGCGTACCTGCACTCGGTGATGATCCAAGAGCGGCGCGGGATGCTGAAGGTCTGGAACGTCTTCTTACTGTGCCTGACCTTCATCATGACGATCTTCGGCACGTTCCTCACGCGCTCGGGGCTCATCGCCAGCGTGCACTCGTTCGCGCGCAGCGACATCGGCGTGTACTTCGCCTGGTATCTGCTGTTTTTGTGCGTGGTCTGCCTCGGGCTCATCTTCTATCGGCTCCCGCTCCTGCGCGCGCAGAACAACATCGACTCGCTGCTCTCGCGCGAGTTCGCCTTCCTGCTGCAGAACTGGGTGATACTCGGGATGATGGTGTTCGTGCTCATCGCCACGACGTTCCCGCTGATCAGCGAGTGGGTGCGCGGCGAGACCGTCACGGTCGGCCCCGGCTTCTACAACAAATGGATGGTGCCGCTCGGGCTGGTGCTGATGCTGCTGACCGGCATCGGCCCGCTCATCTCTTGGCGGCGCGCGACCGGCAAGAACTTGATGCGCGCCTTCCTGAAGCCGACGGTGGCCGCGTTCCTGGCGCTCTTCCTGCAGATCGCCTTCGGCAAGGCGCTCGGCTACCCGGCTTACGTGCCGAGCGAAGCCATCTACGACACGGCCACCGGCAGGGTGCTCGCTGCGCTGCACGGCGCGTCGCCCGGCCTGAGCGTGCTGTTGTGCACGTTCGTGCTCGGCACGATCGTGCAGGAGTTTTGGCGCGGCACCCGCGTGCGCATGAAGAACGCGAAGGAGGGCCCGCTCACCGCGCTGATCGAGCTGGTCGCGCGCGCCAAGCGCCGTTACGGCGGCTACATCGTGCACGCCGGCCTCGTCTCGATGTACCTCGGCTTCACCGGCGCGGCGTACGACGTCGACAAAGAGGCGGCGCTCCGGCAGGGGCAGGTGATGGAGGTCGGTCCGTACCAGCTCCGTTACGACAAGCCGCACATGGAGGTCGACCCGAACAAGCGCATGATCTTCACGGACATGACCGTGCTCCAAGACGGCAAAGTGCTGGGCAAGGTCTCGCCCGCGAAGTTCATCTATCGCACGCATCCCGAGATGCCGACCACCGAGGTCGCGATCCGCTCGACCCTGCGCGACGACGTCTACGTGATCATGAGCAGCGTCAACCCCGAGACCAAGCTCGGCGTGTTCCGCGTGATCGTGCGGCCGCTCGTGGCCTGGATCTGGATCGGTGGACTCATGCTCTTGTTCGGCGCTTTCATCGCCATCTCGCCGTCGATTCAGGAGCTGCTCGAGGGCGTGGGCAGCGCGCTGCCGAAGGGCAGCCTGGTGCCGCGCCCCGCCGTCTCATTTCGCTCGCGCGCGGCCGCGCGCGCTTCGACGGCGAGCCTGATGCTGCTTGTGCTGCTCGGGCTCCTCTTGCTCGCTGCGAGTAGCGCGTTCGCCCAAGGCTCGAGCTCGCTGATGGCGGGCAGCGTGGCGATGAACACGCCCGAGGAGCGGCAGCTCTTCGAGCGCGTGCTCTGCCAATGCGGCGACTGCGCGCGCTTACCGCTTTCGACCTGCGTGTGCGGCTGGGCCGAGAACAAACGGGCAGAGCTGCGCGGCGCGCTCGGCGCCGGCAAGAGCGTGACCGCCATCCAAAACGAGTACGCCGAGCAATATGGCCCGAAGGCGATCGCCATCCCGAGCGACAAGGGGCTCGACCGGGCGCTCTGGGCGGTGCCGATCAGCGCCTTCGTCGCCGCAGCAGGCGGGCTCACCTGGCTCGGGCGCCGGTGGGTGAAGCGCAATGCCCGCCTCGCGGAGGGCGAGGCCAGCACGGCGAGAGGCGAACCTGCGCCAGGCGAGGGCCGAGCGTCAGGCGAAGGAAGCAGCGCGCAGACAGGCGCCGACGCGCAAGCCGAGGCCGAGTTGGATCGCGAGCTCGACGAAGAGCTCAGAAAGCGCGATTGAATCGTGGCCGAGTTCCTACCGCGCTTGTTCATCATGCTGTCCGCGGGCGCGCTCGTGCTCGCTGTCTCGTTCGTGTGGTCGGCGCTGCGCGTGCTGTTCGGCGGCGCGCGCGAGCTACAGGTGACCGAGAGCGCCGCGGGCCGCCGGCGCCACGAGCTCTTGGACGAAAAAGAGGCCGTGCTCAAGAGCCTCAAGGATCTCGAGTTCGAGCGCGAAGTGGGCAAGCTCTCGGACGAAGACTTCCGCCGCCTCGAGAGCGAGCTGCGCACGCGCGCCAAGCGCATCCTCAAGCAGCTCGACGACGACCTGCGCGTGCACCGCGAACAGGCCAAGAAGCTCGTCGAGCGCGAGCTCCAGCACGAGCTGAACCTGGAGTCCACGCCGTGAGCCGACGGCCATGGGTTGGCGCGCGGGGCGCGCTCGTGTGCGTCGCGTTGCTCGGGACGAGCGCGCTGGCCGCCGCGCAGGAAGTGAATCCTCCCAAGGGGCCCGCCGACATCATGAATCAAGCGGCGCAGGGCCGTTCGCGCGCGGAAGTCGAGCGCGCCGCGCGAATCGCGGAATCCGCGGCTGCGGGCCGCGATGCCAGCGCAGCGGAGCCCCCTGCAAACGCGGCCTCGCAGAACTCCGCAGCGACTCCGCAAAGCCCCGCGGCGACTCCGCAAAGCCCCGCGGCGACTCCGCAAAGCTCCGCGGCGACTCCGCAAAGCTCCGCGGCGACTCCGCAGGGCTCCGCAGCGGGCCCGCAAGAACCCGCGATGGGCCCGCGCGAAGAGGCGGGGCACCCCGACGGCGATCCGCACGCTTCAGGCTCGGGGCGCGACCCGCACAAGGTCTTGGCCGAGCCGGAGCTTCCCACCGCCGAGCCGGCCACCGGAACGCCGGCGGGCTCGATCGAGATCGACGTGGTCGGTTCGGACGGCAAGCCACAAGCTGGCGCCGAGATCGTGCTGGGCGTGATGGCGAGCATGGGCTCGCGCACCGAGCAGCGCGCCAAGAGCGACGCGGAAGGCCGCTACGCGTTTCGCAATCTGGCGGTCGGCTCGCAGCAGGCCTACCGCGTGAACGTGCTCTACCAGGGCGGGAAATTCAGCTCGATGCCCTTCCGTCTCTCCGAAGACAAGGGCTACCACGTGCGCATCCCGCTGCGCGCCACCACGACAGACCGTGCGATGCTGTTTCAAGTCGTCGGTCAAACCGTGGTCGAGCTACGGGATGATCGCCTGCACATCACGCAACAGGCGCGGCTCGCGAACGCGGGCGAGCGCGTGATCGCGTTCCCCAAGGACGGTCTGCTCGTGCCGCTGCCTGCGGGCTTCACCGCCTTCCAGTGGCAAGACCAGATGACCGATCAGAAGGCCGAAGAGGCCGCGGGCCAGGGCTTTCGCATCCGCGGCTCGCTCCCGCCCGGCTCGGTCACGCTGGCGTGGACCTTCGATCTCCCGCGCGAAGGATCGAGCGCGCGTATCTCGCTGCGCCAGCCCTGGCGCACGTACACGTATCGGGTGATCAGCGAGGCGCCCGAAGGGCTCAAGCTGCGCGTCAGCGATTTTCCCGAAGCCGAACGCGTCCAAGACGAGCACCGCGAGCTCTTGTTCACGCAGATCCAGCGCCACCCCAGCGAGGCGCAGCTCGAGTCCTTCACCATCCGCCTCGAGGGCATCCCGGGCCCCGGCCCGGGGCGCTGGATCGCGGTGCTCCTGGCGTTGGGCGCGCTCGCCTACGGGCTCACGCGCGCGTTTCAGCCAGCCGACGATGGGTCGGAGCGCACGGCGTTGCTCAAGATCCGCAAACGAGAGCTGCTCGAGCTGGCCAAGGCCACCGAAGCGGAGCTAGAGCGCGGCGAGATCGGTCCGCAATATCGCGCGCAGCGGTTGGACGAAATCCTGACCGAGCTCGCGCTGGTGCTGCGCGACGAAGAGGCGCTCGGTCGGGCCACCAAGCTTTCGCGCTGACGGAGAGCGCTCGCACAGCGCGCCCATGTGCGCGAGCTCCGGGACGGAGGGCGCTCGCACAGCGCGCCCATGTACGCGAGCTCCGGACGGAGAGCGCTCGCACAGCGCGCCCATGTGCGCGAGCTCCGGGCGGCGCGTCGAGGTCGCGCGCGAACGTCAGCGGCGCGCGCATCACACCGCTGCGCGCGTGGCCTGTCGCGCGGGCGCACCCGCTGCTCTCGGCAGCGCACAGCGTCGAGCGAGGTGACGAACGGACTCGGTCTCACCGTGCAGCGCAACAGCGCCCGGCTCGCTGCGGCGCGCGCGCGTGATATGTACCGGAGCAGCAGAGAGGGGCGTTATGGCCGAAGGACTGAACAGAGCAATTTTGGTGGGCAATCTCGGGATGGACCCCGAGCTCAAGTACACGCAAGGCGGTCAGGCCGTGCTGCGCATCCGGCTCGCCACCACCGAGTCCTTCGTCAACAAGGGCGGCGAGCGCCAAGAGCGCACCGACTGGCACACCGTCGTCGTATGGGGCAAGCGGGCCGAAGCGCTCAACAAGATCCTCGCCAAAGGCCGCACGATCTGGGTCGAAGGTCGCATCCAGACGCGCAGCTGGGAGGATAAAGACGGCGGCAAGCGCTACACGACCGAGATCAACGCCAACAACATCGGCTTGGTCGGCGGCGGCGGTGGCGGCGGACCGCGCGGTGGCGGTGGTATGGGTGGCGGTGGCTACGAGGGCGGCGGTGGCGGTGGCGGCGGTTACGATTCCGGCCCCGGGCCCGACTTCGACGCCGGCGGTGACGACGATATCCCGTTCTGAGCGCGGCGGGCCGTGAAGCGGGAGCGCGCCGATCGCCTGCTGGTCGAACGCGGGCTCGCGCCGAGCCGCACGCGCGCATGCGCGCTGATTGAAGCGGGGAAGGTACGCGCGAATGGCGCGCAGGTCGCGCGCCCGAGCGAGCGCTTCGCCCCCGAAGTCGAGCTGGTGGTGACAGCGCTCGATCATCCGTACGTGTCACGCGGTGGACTCAAGCTCGCGGGCGCGCTCGACGACCTCGGCGTCGAGCTCGCCAACCTCACGATCGCAGACGTGGGCGCCTCGACAGGAGGCTTCACCGACTGCGCGCTCCGGCGCGGCGCAGCGAAGGTCTACGCGATCGACGTCGGCCACGAGCAGCTGCACGCGAGCTTGCGCGCTGACCCGCGGGTCGTCTCGCTCGAAGGCGTCAACGCGCGCGCACTCAGCGCAGAGAGCCTGCCCGAACCGATCGACTTGGTCCTGGTGGACGCGTCCTTCATCAGCCTGACCAAACTTCTGCCTGCGCTCACGTCGTTGCTCGCCACGCACGGGCGGCTCCTCGCGCTCGTCAAGCCGCAGTTCGAGCTGGGGCCGGGACAGGTGGACTCGCGCGGCGTGGTGCGGGAGGACAGCGCGCGCCACGCCGCGCTCACCAGCGTGCGGGAAGCGGCGAGCGAGCTCGGTTTGATATTTCTCGCGAGCACCGACTCGCGCGTGCCCGGCCCGCAGGGCAACCGCGAGATCTTCGCGCTCTTCGCCCGTGAAGGGACCACGCCCAACGCGCCTTGACCGCGCGTCTGCCCGCAAAGGTGTGGTCCATGTACGGGGCCTCGTCGATTTCGGTTGGGTTCAGCGGACGTCGCCACGAGCGCGACAGCACACGGTACGAAGTGTTCGACGCACGCATCACCGTGCTGACTGCGATCCATCAGAAGAAGTGAAGAGCGCGACAGTCTGCGCGCGCCGCGGCACGGGATGTCGCGCGCATATGAAGCGAGCGTTCGCAACGGCGTCTCTGCACCACGCGACGACAAGCTCGCGGAAACTTCCACTCTTGCTTAAGCCTCGCTCAACCTCGGCGATAGGGAGGTTTCTCCATAGCAGAACGATGCGCTGTGCCTTCACCCAGGGGGCTGAATAGCGCGCACATCGAGTACGTTTGCTACTGTCTGCGAGCGCCACGGAGTAAAGTTCGCGCTTCATGCAGGCCCTCGCGCCTGACGTCGGCATCAGGAGGTCCCGTGAAGCGCCGTTGGCTTGGTTGGAGTGTTTGCACGGTGCTGCTGGCGTGTGGCGGGCCAGCACAAGTTCGCGAGACGGTCTCTCGGCCGCGCGTAGCACCCACTTCCTCGACCACGCGCGCTTCCAGGGCGAGCGCGGGTAGCAGCGACGGTGCCATGGCGCCCTGGGAATCCGCCGAGTCATGGGGCAGCGTCGCGCGCCGGCCGAGCCCGCGCTCCACGAGCGCCCCGTCTCGCGGCAGCGCGACATCTCGCCGGCCCGCGTCGGATTCCGATGTGGTACCCGCGTCGAAGAGCGCGCTGGCGCGCGAGAGCGAAATGTCGTCTCCCGCTGCCCTCGAGCCCGAAGCCGAGGCGAACCCCACGTCGAAGCGCGCGCTGGGGCGCGAGAGCGAAACGACCTCACGCGCGCTGGCGCGCCAGAGCGAA